>JAAZKO010000010.1 GCA_012799795.1 Minisyncoccota bacterium
AAATTACCACCAGTTACATCATCATATAGCTCATAGTTCATTTTTGTTTCACTTGCGATCGGGGTGCGGGCGGTGTTGGTCAAGCGTCCCTGAAAAGAAAGAATCCGATTCGGACTGGTAGGTAGGCTCGGATAGGCAAGTGACAGGACCGCTTGACCGAATTGTTGATAGGCTAGATAGCCTAGGCCGCCAATAAAAAATAATAATGCGATAACATTTAATATAAGAGCCAATTTATTTGGCCGACGTCGAGGCTTATGACTAAGTTTTGCTAAATTTTCGCCATCAGCACCGAGAGCCTGAGCTTCTTGATCAAGACTTCTTCGAGCATCAATTGCTTTAAGATCTTTACTTGGGGCACTCTCGATCTGTTTACTGCTTAAAGGAATTTCTGACTTGAGCAAACCCTCTTTTTTTAGCCAATTCTTGAATTGACCAATACTGACGATTTTCCGTTTAATTGAACTATCCTTAAGACCCTTTTCCCTCTGGTATTTGGCAAAAGCCAGTAGTTTGGGTTTACTTCTCAAACCATCTAAATTATTTTCACCTAAAAAATCTAAAAATTGCTTGATATCACTTTTGTAATTACGGATGGTGGCAGTTGAGCAACCGGTATCTTTCACTGCCAACAGGTAATTGTTTAGATTTTTTTTGATCTCTTTTGTCTGATTAATGCTGTCCTGTGAATTAGAACTAGGCTTTTCGGAGTAATTTTCCACAAGCAAGGCAATTTGGGGCTGCTTTTGCTTCTTTTGGCTAGTGCTTTGTTTTATTTTGGCAGGCATTAATTTTTATTAGTTTTTTACTTGTCTAATCCAGATGAGTTAGACGTTTTTTTGTTTCGTGTTTTTAAGCTTTTTCCAGTCTAGATAACTAGTTGAGGCGAAACAAGAAGCAGTTTTTATTCGGGTTTTGATCGATTGAACTAAATATCCACACCAGGGGAAGCTACTATATATATTGCAGGGTGGTTTCACTCGTTTTCATGACACTCAAAGATAATTAAAAGACATCAATTAAGATCAATAGTAAAAACCTTATCCTTAGTTTTGCCCAGAAATTTACACAAAATTGCTAGTTGTGGATTTACTTAGAAGTGTTGTATTATGTGTAGTAATATTTAAGAATACCCTATTTGTCTGGGTCATTACTTGAGTAATATTTTATTTATTCAATTTATTTTACTCAAAAAATGCTCTTCGGGTTTCAATAAATGGGGAAAAGGCAAAACTTGTCTTCTTAGGCTTAGTTTATAATATCGAATTGAATACAATAATGAAAGATAATACTCGAAAAATCCTCCTGTTTTTATACCCGACTGCTGAGTCTGACCAGAGTAAGCCAGATGATCAAATTTTACTTAATTTTGTGCAGTTGCGTTTTTTATTACCTGACTTGTCCTCGTCTGGCTTTAAATCTTTACTTTTCTATTTAGAAAAAAAGCAATACTTGCTTAAACACTTAATCAATGAAGAGCAGCAGTACAGCTTGACTAATTATGGTAGAGGACAATTAGAAGAGCAATTTCCGGCTCTTTCCATTGCGCGTCGGAATTGGCATGGCGATTGGACAATGATCGTCTTTTTGCAGGCTATCAGAACTGATCAAAATTTCCGCTATTTACGTTCATTTCTTCTAAAAAATGGCTGCTTTGCCCTTAATCGGGGAATTTTTCTCTATCCAGGTCAATTGAATGATCTGGTCTTAGCCGAGCTGAATGGACGCTACCGTCAAGGAGTGATGGTGTATAAGTTAGGAGATTGTATAGTGGGTGATGAGCAAATTGTTATAGGACAAAAGATTGCATTAAATGACAGTTTGCGCGTTTACTCTGGCATTAGCAAAGAGCTGGACGAACTGATAGAGATAATTGGCTCAACAAAAAAATTAAGAGATCAATCAAAATTGGACTTCTATTCGATATATGATCGGTTTGCGACATTTTTAGCAGAAGACAGCGGCCTCATTCATCATTATTACCCTCAAGTAGATGGGCCACTAATGCTGCTCTCCAAGCTGCAAAAAGTAGCTAAAATATAGGATTTTTGGGTTTGCTTAGTACTTAAGCTTAATCTTTGTCTGGTCTTTGCCTGGCTTACTTAGTAAAATGAGGCTCTGTAAGCGTGTTTTTGCTTCAATTTTTGTTAATTCTTTGGGTCTGCTTAATAATTTATTGGTATTTTGGGTGTTCTATTTTTTTAAGCCACCCAAAGCTGATTGATATATTTGGATATACTTATATTACCGAAAACATAGTTTGCGATAATTTGCTTTTAAGATCATGCAATAATAATTCAGTAATTACGCGATAATAAAGCTTTGCCTCATTGTTATATCGCTTCGCTTTATATTAGCTTTTTTCAAGCTTTTTTACGCTTAGTTTTGGGTGCTTTTTTGATTGATTTGTTGTTGATAAAAAATTACTACTTCGGTTTTTCTTTGTTTCACTTTTTATTATTATTGATTCTGTTTTTTATCATCAATTCCCAATGATTATGGGATGTTTATTATGCGCTCTTTTCAAAGCCTGCTTTTGGGTTAAAATAGCTTTATGGCAAAATTTTTTTATGATCATCGTTTGGTGGAGCAAAAGTGCTTAAAATATTGGGATGAACTATCCTTATTTCAAAACAGCAACTTAGATTTATCTAGCAGCGAGCAAGCCAAGAAATCTTATCTTTTATTCGCTTTCGTTTATCCGAGTGGCTCTGGTTTGCATGTTGGACATGTTGAGTCAAAAACAGCTCTAGACATTTTAGCCCGTTACCAAAGGATGAACGGCCAGCTGGTTTATTTTCCAGTTGGTTGGGATGCTTTTGGTTTACCAGCTGAGAACTATGCTATTAAAACCGGTATTCATCCAAATCAGACAACTAAATCAGCTATTGATACTTTTCGCCAGCAAACCAAGCGCTTGGCAATTTCCTATGACTTCAGCAGTGAAATATCTACCAGTCATCCTCAGTATTATCGCTGGACTCAATGGCTATTTTTACAGTTATATAAAAAGGGTCTAGCATATCAGGAAAAGGGGCGAGTTAACTGGTGTCCTAGCTGCCAAACAGTCTTGGCTAACGAACAAGTAGTTAATGGTTTGTGTGAGCGCTGCGAGAGTGAGGTTGTTCAGAAAGACCTCAAGCAATGGTATTTTAAGATTAAAGATTATCAAGATGAGCTGATTAGTGGCCTTGATGACTTAGATTGGCCAGCTGCAACCAAGCAACAACAACTTAATTGGATTGGTCGACATGAGGGAATTAATATTACTTATCCGGTTTACGCCTTTGAGAGGGGTGACGGTGGTGAGCCCGGTGCTAAACCGAGTGCAGAGTCAATTACTGAACTAACTTGTTTTAGCAGCCGACCAGATACTAATTTTGGGGCAACTTTTGTAGTGCTGGCGCCCGAGCACGCTTTTGCTCAAGAGATTGCTAAAGAAAAAAAGCAGGTAGCAGAGTATTTAGCCAAGGCGGAAAAGAAAACTGAGCTCGAGCGCCAACAAGAAGGTAGAAAAAAAAGTGGAGTGTTTACTGGCTACTATGCTTTTAATCGTTTAACCAGGCTTAAAATGCCAATTTGGGTGGCTGATTTTGTTTTAGCTAATTTTGGCACTGGAGCAGTAGTCGGTGTGCCGGCTCATGATAAGCGTGATTTTGAATTTGTCGACTTTGTTAATCGTCAGCAGCCCCAAGATCCATTAAAAGTGATTCGTGTAGTGGCTGGCCCTGATGGTAATCAAGAGGCAATTACTCAGCTTGAGCAAGTTTATGAGGGAGAAGGAGAGTTGCTCAATTCTCAATTTCTCGATGGTTTAATGGTGAAAGAAGCAATCGAGAAAATGATGGATTATCTTGAGGAAAAAGGCTATGGCCAGCGAGTGGTCAATTATCAGTTACGAGACTGGTTAATTTCTCGACAGCGTTATTGGGGTACGCCAATTCCCATTGTTTATGATCCAGAGGGAAAAGCCCATCCAGTTAAAGAAGAACACTTGCCTTGGACTTTACCAGAAGATGTAGGCTTTAAGCCTAGTGGTGAATCGCCACTTAAATCTTCTCGAGAGTTTAACGAGCGGGTCGAGCGTTTGTATGGTGAGGGTTGGAAGCCTGAGTATGACACGATGGACACCTTTGTTGACTCGAGTTGGTACTTTTTGCGTTATTGTGACAGTCGTAATCAAGAATCTTTTGCCAGCCCAAAGCGTTTAGAGCAATGGTTGCCAGTTGATCTCTATTTAATTGGTCGCGAACATGTTGTATTACACTTGTTATATTCGCGCTTTTTTACCAAGTTCCTCAGATATCAAGGGTATTTAAAAATTAGTGAGCCTTTTGCCAAAATGCGTCATCAAGGAATGATTTTGGGTCCTGATGGTCGAAAAATGAGTAAAAGCAAGGGCAATGTCATTAATCCAGATAAGATAGTCGATCAATATGGGGCTGATACTTTGCGCATTTATGAGATGTTTATGGGACCTTTAGAGACCGATAAGCCCTGGGATGATCGAGCGGTGGCTGGCGTAGCCCGCTTTTTGCGCAAATTTTATCGTTTGGCTGTCGAGGAGATTGAGCTCGTTGCTCAGTTGTGGTCAGTAGGGGATAGAGCTGATTTAGTGCAAAAATTACAGCAAACTGTCAAAAAACTTACAGAAGATTTGCCTAAATTGAAATTTAATACAGCCATTGCAGCTTTGATGGAACTTAGCAATTTATGGGGAAAAGCGAGTCTGTTAAGAAAGACTGCAAACGAACCTTATTTGCTCTTAACAGCTCAAGAGCTATTAATTTTATTGGGTATCTTGGCGCCCCTAGCTCCGTTTATGAGTGAGGAATTATATGGTCAAACTAAATATGCTTGGCAAAATATTGCTGATCAAACTCTCGGGGAAATTAGGTGCGAATTGGCTGAGGCGCGAGCGCGCCGGCAAGCCTTGGAGAGTTTGGAATTTGCTCCCTCGATCCATTTAACAACTTGGCCGGCTTATGATCCCGCGCTAGCGCAGAGTGAGCAAATTACTCTGGCAGTGCAAGTCAATGGCAAAGTTCGAGGGGAATTAAGCGTTGATCGTGACTTGATCAATGACCAGGCAGAGCTTTTGGCTCGAGCTAAGGCGTTACCTGCTCTGGAGAAATGGCTAGCTGGCCAGAAAATTGTTAAAGAAATTTATGTGCCAGGCAAAATCATTAGTTTAGTGCTTGCTTCCTAAATTTTAGTCTTTAAATGCTTGTTACTGTTCTAGCCATTTTCTAATTTGTCAATTTTTTGTCATTTTTCTTTTAGATAATGTTTTAGATGAAAATTAAACAGCTACCCAAACGTCTTTTTTGCCTGATTTTTCGCTTTTTACCCGCTTGTTTGATAGTGATTGCCCTTGCCATAGCCAAGCCGGCTCTAGAGTCTTTGCGGGCTTCAGCTGAGAGTTTTGAGTGTTATTGTCCTAGTTGCCCAGAGAATTTGTTGCCAGAGGCAGGCATGCAAGCATTGGGCCAGATTAAAGTGGAACTTGCTGGAGCTGTCAAAAAACCGGGCATTTATGAGCTGGAATTAGGTCAACGGCGAGCCGATTTATTGACGATGGCAGGTGGTTTAGATCAAGAAGCTTCACTAGTGTTTATAACTAAGACCTTCAACCTCAGCACCGTCCTAGAGGATGGAGAGAAAATTTATATTCCCTACGCCTGGGAAGAAGAGTGGCAATTAACAGCATTAAAGCAAATAAACACTCAAGGGCTGGAGAATAAAAGCTCGGGGAGTGATAATTTTGGCACGACTATTAGTAGTTTAATCTTGATCAATACTGCTGATAGTAAGGCTTTAGAGAGTTTGCCCGGCATAGGAGAAAAAAGAGCCGGAGATATTATTACTAATCGGCCTTATGCCAGCATCAATGAGTTGCTTAGCAAGGGAGTAGTAACGGAAAAGATTTTTGATTCAATAAAAGGATTGATAGGTATTTAGAAAAAATGATGTAAGTGTAAAGAGATGAGCAAAATATTATGAGACCTTAAACTAATAAAAAACAATAAAATTATATAGAAAATCAATTTACTGAATGCTGAAAAACGGAATAATTTGCAAAATATCTAATATTTATTCTTAGAAAGACCAGTTTGGAAAAGACTATAATTATCTAGATCATTTATATGTATGACTTATAAGAAAATTAATAAGCTAAAAAGCATACTTTTGATACTCTTTTCATTATTAATATTAGAGCATAATTTTACAATTATATTTTCGACCCGAAACCGGCCAATTTTTCTGATCAAAACTCAAAAAGAAGATGTTTTTCTTGAAAATAAGCCCAAAACCAAAGATATGGCGAAAATAGCACTTTTAAGCATCAAGCAAGAGTTAAGGAAGGGCAATTTTCTTGACAATTTTCCTCAAGTTAGTGACTATTTCAAAAACATACAAAGTGGATCACCTAGCAGTTCAATGGGGTGGGTGTTAAAGTTATTTAACTACTCAAAAGGATTGTTGGAAACGACTAAAGGCCTATTACACTTAAGTATTTTTTCGCTAAAGTATCGGCTTTTTTGGCTTAAAAATGAAGCGCTAAATATGCGGGAAAAACTCGTCTGCACACTTGAGGGGAATTTTTCCACTCGAGAAGCTACTCTGGGCAAGGCATTTGTCTTTGCTGATCTGTCTGGTGCTCCCGAGAGCATCTATCACTCTTTTAAAGTTATTGGGATATTACATTTGATCGCTGCTTCTAGTGCCAATATCTATTTAATATTGGCTTTTTTAAAGCCCTTATTAGCTCTCCTCGAGTACTTTTTAGGCCAAAAGGCAGTGGCTTTTGCAAAATCTTTTGCCGTCATTATGTACTTTTTATTGATAAATAGGCATTTTAACCTTACAGATTCTAGTCCTTCCATCCTTCGTGCTTCTTTGACTTGTCTCTTAGCTATTTTGGCTCTTCAGCTTTTTAATCTAGCTGTTAAACGTTTAAATTTATTAATAATAGTTGCAATAATATGCCTGTCCATCAACCCTTTCTATTTACAGTCTTTAGGCTTTCAATTGAGTTTTCTAGCTAGCTTCATTATTCTTTTTTATTGGCCATATATTCAAAAAAAGATTGCCAAATCAACCCTTATGTTTAGTTTTATTATGCAATTTTTTATGTGGCCATTGCTTGTTTCCTATTTTTCTAGTATTAATTTGATTGCTATACCAGCAAATATTTTAATATCGCCCCTAGTGGAGCTTTTGACAGTTTTATATTTTTTCTTTATTGCTTGCAAATCTTTTTCTTTACTTGTTTTAGGCAATTTTACAAGTACTTTGATCTACTTTGTTAATAATATATTTTTCAATTCATTAAAAATTTTTGAATCAATGCCTGGTAAAGATATTCTTATTAATGAGCATAAAAACTTGATAATAAGCACTTTATTATTATTCCAACTAATCTTTATTTCTTTAATTTACTTAGATAAAAAGAAATTTAATAGGAAAAATAAATATAGGACATTGGCTAAATGGCCCAACTACAGAAAGAGTAGATGAAAAAGGTATTTCTTATTCCACTGATTTGTTTTTTTCTTTGGCAAATAATTTCAAAATTCCCTGATAAATCAGTCGATTTAGTAGTTTGCGACATCGGGCAGGGGGACGCTATTCTCATTCAACAAGGCTTATTCCAGGTTCTAATTGACACAGGACCCGACGGGTCAGTTTTAGCTTGTCTTAATCGTCATTTGCCAATTATTGATAAAAAGATTGATGTATTAATCTTAACTCATTATGATGATGATCATATTGGAGGTTTTGCTAGTATTGCAGAAAACTATCAAATTTCGACTATTTTTGCCCCCTTAACTGATAATAAAGAGAGCAAGACTTTTCTCGAGTTAAATCGGCTCTTTTTTGACCTGATTGGACAAGGAAGCAAGCTTAAACAGCCGATTTTAGGGCAACAAATGGCTTATCAGCATTTTAGCCTGGACGTGAAAGAGCCTCAATTGCTGTTTACTTTTCTGACACCCGCTAACCTCGAGTGGGATTTTTTAGAAAGTATTAGGTTTTTCCAGGCGGAATCCAGGCTACCCGAAACCATATTATCGGTCATTAATCAAAAAAATTTGCAAAATTTTAAGAAAAAAGAAAGCACAAATGACCGATCTATAGCTCTTTTATTAGAATATGGGCAGCTACGGATCTTCTTATCTGGTGACCTTGAGGAAGAGGGAGAGCTTGGCATTCTTGAATCAGCTTTGATAGATCAGGTGGACATCTTAAAAGTAGCGCACCATGGGTCTAAAACATCAAGTACTAAGGTGTTTCTATCTCAAGTACGACCCGAATTATCACTGATTTCTGTGGGTAAAAATAACAAGTTTAATCACCCCTCGCCAGAGGTTTTGGACAATTTGCGAGCTGTATTTTCTCGAATTGTCCGCACCGACCAGAGTGGAGACATTAAAATTGAGTTGTTAAATGACAAGTTTCACTTAGTAAGTCCAAAGAATGATTCTTTGCAGTGATGAAATTCTCTTTTCGTCTCATTTGCAAAAAACGCAATTGTTGACAACTTAGCAATGTAGGCAGAATTGCCAAATTGTCACGCACTAATCACTATACAAGAAATTCAGAAAATTAGAAGCTTTTGTGTTCAATTTTCATTTTTTTTAAATAAACCCAAGTAAAAATGTGTACAATTTTAAGCTTAATTTTTCTTATTTTGTCATTAAAGAGAGTGCGATATCTTCTTGCTTTTTTAAGGTAAAAAAACTTCGTTTTAAAATTACGCTCTTTTTTATTTTTTTTAAAAAAACCTGCGCGCTTAGCTAAAATTATCGACGGCAAAGCAGATAATAAGTAACTAGTCTGGTGCCAGAGAAGAATTTTAGACTGAGCTTGTTTGCTACCGCCCGACCGAAGTCAGTCCGAACTATAAAAAGCTTGATTTTTCTAAAACCGCATAATTGAGTAATTTTTTTTTGTCATAAAAACTAGAATTTTACTAGTAATTGAAAAAAGCATCAGAGTAATAAATATACTCAAAAACATTCGGCTTTTGTTAGCGATTGTTCAAAGCTGTATTTTTAGAAATTACTGTTACAATACTGCTATGTTTAAGCATCAACTCAGCCACATTTCTTTGAAAAAATTTGAACAAAAATTACCTTTTTTAACTATCAATTTGCCGGCAGCTGAGTCTGTAACTGTGATGTTTTTAGCCAATACTGGTTCTCGTTATGAGCCGATTGGTAAAGAGGGTATTGCTCATTTTTTTGAACATATGGTTTTTAAAGGGAGTAAAAAATATCCGAGTGCCAAAATTTTAGCCAGGACTCTAGACAGTGTAGGAGCAGAGTTTAATGCTTTTACCAGCAAAGAATACACTGGTTATTATGTCAAGTCAGCAGCCAGCAATTTTGATTTAGCTCTGGATGTTTTGTCAGATATGCTGTTTGCTCCGCTCTTGCGACAAGAAGACATTGACCGAGAAAAAGGAGTGATCATTGAGGAACTAAACATGTATGTAGACACACCTCAATACCACATTGCCAATGTTTTTGAGCAATTATTATTTGCCGATCCAGCCCTAGCTCATGACATCATTGGCAATAAAGACAGCATCCGTTCTTTAAGCAGTGCTGATTTTCAAGATTTCCTCAATCACTACTACGGACCAGAAAATTTATTGCTAGTGGTGGCAGGTGGTTTAGATAAAATTAGTGCAGATCAAAAGACCTTAGTTAATAAAATTTCTTTAGCTTTTAACAAGTTAAGTAATAAACGTGGCCAAAATCGTAAACTACCGGTAGCGAAAGCTGAACGAAATCAGCAAGCTGAGCTCGCAGAGCTTAACAAAAGCGCCTTTTCCACCCGTCGTTTTAAACTGATTAAGCGACGCAGTGAACAAGCCCATTTTGTGCTGGCATGGCCCGCGCTTGATCGTCATCATCCCGATCGCTTTGCACTTTCAGTTTTATCAACTATTTTGGGGGGCAATATGAGTTCTCGTCTGTTTACTGAGGTTCGCGACAAACGAGGTTTGTGTTATTACGTACGTAGTAATCTAGAATATTATCATGATTGTGGCTATCTAGGTGCCAGTGCTGGAGTGGATCCAAAACGCTTAAAAGAAGCCATTGGCGCTAGCAAAGATGTTTTTTATAATTTAGCTAATGGTCGGGGTAAAGCAGGGGAATCTGGAGTAATTAGCTCCAAGGAGTTGCTACGCGCTCAAAACTACCTTAAGGGTACGAGCATTCTTAGTTTAGAGGAGAGCAATAATGTAGCCCAATTTTATGGCTTTAAACAGCTTTTAGACGATAAAATCTTAACACCCAGCGAAGTAATAGCCAAAATTGAAACAGTTACGATCAAAGATCTACAACGTTTAGCTAAATTAATTTTTCAAAAAGAGCAACTGCGTTTTGCTGTCATTGGTAATTTTGCTGATAGTAAAAAAATTCGCCAATGGGTTTTGGCTTAGTTGTTTTGTTTCTCTATTTTATATTTTGATATATTAAATTATCTTTAGACTGATTTAAGTCAATAAAGCAATTTTTGACTCTTTTTTATTATCTATTACTTAACCTTTTGATATCTTACTTTATATTCTGATATATATAAAATATCATTAATTTTTGAAATTTAAGTTATCGTCAATAAGGGATATAATAAGAGATTAATATAAGAATTTTTAATATATTTAATATAGGAGAGGGAAAGATATGAAAGTTACTCGAACAGCCATTTTAGTTAAGCCTGATGGCTTACAAAGAGGTTTAATTGGAGAAATTATTAGTCGTTTTGAGCGTAAGGGTTTGAAATTAGTTGGTTTGAAAATGCTTCGTATGGATGATCAGCAACTCGACCAATGGTATAGTGAGCATCGAGAGAAGAATTTTTTTCATGACCTCAAGTCTTTTATGAGTTCTATGCCGATTGTGGCCATGGTTTGGGAAGGAATTGATGCGGTGCCAGTGGTCCGACTACTGGTTGGGACTACTCTAGGTAGAGAAGCTGAGGGAGGTTCAATCCGTGGCGATTTTGGCATGAGTCAACAAATGAATTTAATTCATGCTTCATCTAGCAATGAAGATGCCGAGCGTGAGATCGACATTGTTTTTGGGAAAAATGAGCTTTTTCATTATCATGGAGTCACTGAGGCAGTGGTTTACGCTGAAGGCGAAGCAGAGTTTGATGAAAATGGTGATTAAGTCTTGAGCAAAATCCCTAATTAGCTTTTGCTTTTACTGCATAAAATATGTCATAATATTTTTGATGCAAAAACCACTAGTTTTAGGGGTTTTATTGTGTTGTTTAAGTGGTAAAAAAATAAAATGAAAAGAATCAAGCTGCCCAGATCTGATTTGCTTTTTAAGACCTTCTTTTTTAGTCTCATTATTTCTTTCTTGCTATTTCTCTATTCAGGTTCTAATTCAAAAGCTAGTAGTTTGACTATTACTAGTACCGTTGATTGGAATATGGGTCAGTTTTCTAATGTTGAAAGTCGAAGCAAGGAAGGGGAATTAAGACTTGAATCTGCTGGTATTTGGGGCGCTCAAAGTTGGAAAACTCCTGATAAAGGTATTTCTGTGGGGAGTGCTTTTGCCACCGATGACAGCTATCTTTATGTTTTTCGTGGAGTGGGAGACACAGTTTTTTGGCGCTATCAACCAGACATCGACGATTGGATTAATTTAGCTAATGCCCCCAAGGGTGTTTATTATGGTGCAGATTTACAATTTTATAATGGTGATATTTATGCTATTTTTGGCGGCTATCAAAAAGATTTTGCCCGTTATTCAATTGGAGAAGACAAGTGGTACTTGTTGACTGATATTCCTAGTTTTACTCATCAAGGGGCGTCTTTAACTAGTGATGGTGAGGGGGGTATTTATGCCATTGTTGGTAATAGTACTCAAGAGTTTTATCGTTATGATATTGCTTTGAAAACTTGGACGCCGTTAACTCAGACTCCACTGACTGTAAGAGCTGGGGCAGAT
>JAAZKO010000011.1 GCA_012799795.1 Minisyncoccota bacterium
AAACGAATAACGGAACAATCACTCGCAATGAATAATAGCTATAAAGTCCTAACAATGCTGGAATAACTGATAATAAAATCCAATATTTTTTTCCTTTAATTCCTTTAAGAAAAAACCACAAACTTAACAATAAAAAGAACACAGATAGACTCGATTCAAAAGCAATCCGAGCAAAATGCACTGGCCAGGGTGAAATGGCCAAAATAAACAGAGTTAGTATGGGTAATAATTGATACTTTTTCTTTAAATGTTTGTCAAAAGCTAGTAGTTCTTTAACTAAATAGTAAGCAATTAACATGCTAAACAGCGAAATAATGGCCATTGGTAAACGAATAGCAAAAGCATTCATGCCAAGTAAGCGAACACTTAATGATGACAAAATAATTAATACTGGAGCTTTAAAATCTCCGTAAGAACCAAAAACCGGTTGCCACATCGACATATTATTCATGTCTTTACCAGTTTCACTAAGACTATATGCATCTAGAGCAATTGCTACTTCATCCCAATATAGAGATACCGGATTATTGCCAATCTGATAAAAACGCAAAAAAGCTGCTAAAAGAAAAATTACGATCATCAATAAGCGTTTTTGCTTTTTTTTCATAAGTTATCTAGACCTTTTTCTTGACTAATAACGATACCTTTTTGCTCACTTAAATCTGCTGAATTTCGAATAAAACGGTAATTGCTTAACTGCTCTCCATAATAAAAATTAATTTGGTCTGGGTCTTGATATTGCATTGTAGCAAAAAATTCAGTAGCCGGTATTTTTAGATACCAGGCAGTGAGAATATACTGATAGCCATCGGGATCAATGACAGTGATTTTCTGGTCTGCATATTGATTGTTAGCTTCAATAATTAGATTTTTATACTCTGGCCATAAAGATTGAGGCTGATGCTTTGGATAAGTAAAAAAATATTGGTAATAATAATAGCTAGCTTCTACGCTCATTATTAGCAAGAAAATAGCAATAAATATTTTTTTAATTTTAATTTTGCTATAAATTTCTGCAAAACTGATACTGGCAAAAGTAATCAATAAGAAAAAGAAAAAAAGACTTCTAGTGGCATGGGGAGCGTCTACAGTAACTGCTGCCGGAGCTAAGGAGATCATTAATAAATAAAGTAAAAGTATTGATTGATTTCTTCGCCCTTTGATTTTGAAAATTTGGTAAATGCTATAAAAAATCCCAATTAAAGCAAATAAATAAGTTGAATAAAATAAATGACCCCAATTAAATATTGAGTGCCAAGGATGACTTCCGCCTCGATTAACCAAAAAAGCTGGAGAAAAACTATTAAAAAAGTTTCTAATAATGATCGATAAGAAATACACATACTGATTACCCAACAACGTAGTAAAAATCCCAGAGGAATTTTGCCGATACGTTGGATAATTCTGTAGAACTGTTGGATCAGTAAAAATAGTAATCGCGCTTTTTTGGCTCATTAAATTCGCTAATTGTTGAAAGAAAAGTAAAAAAACAAGCGTAATAGCCGCGATAAGCGGTAAAGTGGATTGCCAACTTTTTTTTGATCTAAAAAAAATAATTGCGGGTAATAAAAATGGTAATAATAACAATGGCGTGTTGTAGCTTAATAAAGCCAAAATAAGTAATATAACAGCCAAAAAATCAAATAAAAATCTTTTTTTAATTAATTTTTCTTCTTTAAAAATTAGATATAGAGCCAAAACAAAAAAGAACAATGCCAGATTAGCTTCAAAAGCAATTCTAGAATAGAAGGAAAAAATCGGATTAATAGCCAATAATAAAGCTAAAAATAAAGATGAAGGTTGTTTAAGTTTGAGAATATTTTTCCCCCAGAAAAAGCCAAGAATTACCAAGCCTACTCCAGCTAAAACACTAGGTAATTTGGCGACTAAATCATTTATTGGCAGAAAATTAAACAAAACTGCTAAAAGATAAGGATAACCCGGCAACTTATAATCACCAAAAGATTTAAATAAAAAAGGACGCTTAACTTGCCACTCATCCATGCTTGTTTCTTTAATTAGATAAGCGTTGTAAGCCAAAGCAGCTTCGTCACGATTTAAAATACTGGGAATATTGGCAAGATCAACTACTCTGAGTAATACTGCTAAACAGATCACCAGCACGAAAGAGAGGTTTAGCCATTTTTTAGTCATTATTTTATTATCCAATTATGCCCAGTTGCTGTCTAGTTTAAATTAAAGCTATAAATTTGCCAAAGTATTTCATCATGAGCAGTAATAATCTCATCAATCAATTCAAAACTGAATTGTTGATTTCTTACCATAAAGTTATTTAGCTTGTCTGGTGAAGCAGCCAATAAGCCAGAACTACTATTAATTTCACTTAAATCATCAAAAAAGCTAATATTTTTGTATGCTAAATATTCTCCCTGATCTTTTTTAGCCA
>JAAZKO010000012.1 GCA_012799795.1 Minisyncoccota bacterium
CCGTCAATTCCTTTGAGTTTTAACCTTGCGGTCGTAGTCCCCAGGCGCCTTGCTTAACGCGTTAGCTTACATCACTCAATTCGAAGAATCAAGCAATTAGCAAGGATCGTTTACGGTCTGGACTACAGGGGTCTCTAATCCCTTTTGCTACCCAGACTTTCGTCCCTGAGCGTCAGTTATACTCCAGGAGCCCGCCTTCGCGAATGGTGTTCCTCTCGATATCTACGGATTTCACCCCTCCACCGAGAATTCCAGCTCCCCCTAGTAAACTCAATTCTATCAGTATTTCAACCTGTATCTGGAGTTGAGCTCCAGTATTAAAGTTAAAACTTAATAAAACGCCGACGGACGCTTTACGCCCAATAAATCCGGATAATGCTTGCACCCTACGTATTACCGAGGCTTCTGGCACGTAGTTAGCAGGTGCTTTCTAGCAGGGTACCCTCAAAAATTGTTCCCCTGCCACAGTGGTTTACACTCCGAAGAGCTTCTTCCCACACGCGGTGTCGCTGCGTCAGGCTTTCGCCCATTGCGCAATATTCCCAGTTGCTGCCACCCGTAGGTGTAGGTTCCGTATCTCAGTAACCTTGTGGCCGATCGTGCTCTCACACCGGCTACCCGTTATAGGCTTGGTGAGCTATTACCTCACCAACTACCTGATAGGGCACAGGCCTCTCCCCAAGCGCCCGAAGGCTTTGATCCGGAGATCACATGCGGTATTACCCAATCTTTCGACTGGCTATTCCCCACTTGGGGGTAAGTTCCTGTGTTGTACTCACCCGTCTGCTACTCGTGTTAGTCCGAAGACTAACTTACCGTTCAACTTGCATGCTTAAAGCACACCGCCAGCATTCATCCTGAGCCAGGATCAAACTCTCAAAAAAGTTTGATTTGCTCTATAAAAAAATAAAAAAACAAATTGACGAGAAGCAACTGTTGATTAAAAACCAACAATCAAATCTCTCTTGCACTTTCTATCACTATATTTGCTGTTAAAAAAATAGCTGTCTTCACTTGTTAAAGATCAAGAAAACTTTTTTAAGCAAAAAAAAGAAAGGAGAAAACTTCCTGCTTTCTCTAAACTTTTCTCTTTACTTGAAGTGGAGGTATTATATGGTTAAATTTTTTTAAAGTCAACCATAAAACCCAGATCAAAAATTAGATTTTTTAAGTATTTGTTTGCCTAATTAGAAAAATTAATTTCGGCTTTTTACAAAGCTTAGATTTTCTTTTATACTAGAAACAATGCCTATTATTAAACAGGCGGTCGTTATGACATTAACGGTCGTCTTTGCTTACGTATTTTTACAAACAGCAGAATTGTCAAAGTATTCTTTACAACTTTTTGCTATTCTGTGTCTTTTGTATTGGTTTTTACAAAAGAAACAAGGTAAACACTTTTTTTACTTATTTAATGAACAAGCAGCCATCAATGTTTTAGCGTTAAATTTGGCTTTTTTAATTTTGATTGGCAACACTCAGGGTTTAGCCTCGGCCTTTTTTGCACTCACCTTTGTCCAGTTATTCTTTATTGCTCTTGCCTTGGAAAATCGTTTAGCGATTTTACTTTCTCTAGAATTAGTTTTATTTTATTTGGGTTTGGCTCTTAATCGTTATGGATTGAATTTATCTAGTGCTATGACTATGACTGAATTAAATAATTTGCTGGCTATACCTATAGTAATGGTCTTTTATTTATTTGGAAAAGTTCAGTATCAACGTTTACACTACCACTCATTACTGCTGGATAGTGAAAAACAGGAAAAGTTGAAAGCACAAGCTGATGATCAAGCTGTGGCCGATTTCATTAATATTTTACTGGACAGACGTTTACCAATGTTAGAATATTTATTGACTTTTCCCAACAAGAATGTAGTAACAATTAACGCCGAGCTGCAATTATTAAAAGATGATTTAAGTAATTTACTGAAAGAAATTAATCACAAGAATGAAACAAATGGTGGATCGTTTGAAGAAGAGATTTTAATTGAAACAGAGGCAGAAATCTTAATTAAAGCTATAAATGAAGAAACTTAGTTTAATTTTTTTACTAATATTTTCTCCTTTATTTATGGGTTCTGCAAAAGCAGAAAACATGAGTTCTAATTCTTATTATTTGCAGTTTGGCAATTTTAATATGGGTAGTGGTGAGTTTGATCGTGGCAATCAATTTGGCTTGACTTATACTTTGGGAGGAACTGCCATTGGACCTTTTGGTGAATATGGCACTAGCCAATATTTTATTGGTAGTGGTTTCCAATATATCTATCAAATTAGGCAATTTAGTTTTAGTTTATCTAAACTAATAATTGATTTTGGTGAATTGACTGCTGGTATTTTTGCTAATGATAATCATACTTTGACTATTAATACTGGTAGTGCGGGAGGTTATCAAATCTATGTATTTGAAAATCGACCCTTAACTCACTCAAATAATTCTAGTGAGCAAATTTCTAACACTACTTGTAATAGTGGCTGTAGCAAAAGTTTAGCAGGAATTTGGGACAATCCCAGTAATGATGGTTTCGGTTACAATGTGCTTGGAGATAATGTTGCCAGCGATTTCATTAATAGTAGTTATTTCCGTCCTTTTGCCGACAACAGTTCGGGTGAGGATATGGAAATTATTATGAGTAGTCCCGATGTGGCTTTTGCTGAAACGGCGACCATTACTTATCAAGCAGTCCCATCAGTGGCTCAAGCTGCCGGAGATTATCAAACTTATGTTATTTTTGTAGCAGTACCGGGTTATTAATTTAATTAGCGAAAAATGATCAAAAAAATATTGTTAACTTTATTATTGTTAAGTCTTGGGCGTTTGAAAGCTCATTCTGTTTTAGCCCAAAGTACAGATGCTTTATCAATTAATATTAGTCCACCAGTTTCCTACTTATATGTTAAACCCGGGGCGGGTATCAGTGCTCCGATTTATTTAGAAAATCAGGGTCGTTACACCTTGCGTGTTACGCCTCAGCTGGTAGATTTTTGGCCTAATCAAGAAACTGGCCAAGTTATTTTAAAACAAAGTAGTAGCTTCAAACACTTATCAATTGCTGGAGATTATCATGCCTGGGGCAAGGAATTTATTATTAGGCCCGGAGAAAGCTATACTCTTCCGCTAACCATAGCTATACCGGCAGATTTTCCTCAGGAAGAATATTATTTATCAGTTCTATTTAATGTTGAGCAGATGTTAATTCCTGATTTAGAAAATAATGCGAACACAATTTTATCAGGAGTAGTGGCTAGTCATTTGATAGTGTCAGTTAATTTAGATGGAAGTGATCGAAGCAAAATTATTGTCAAGGATTTTAAATTGCCTAAAATAGTTGATAGTTTAATGGGCATTAATTTTCAAGTTTGGGCAAAAAACATTGGTTTAAATGCCGGTCCAATTAGAGGAAAATTAATGATTAGTCACTGGCCCTCTCCTAAAGAAGATATTTACGAGTTTTATCCTGATATGGTTTTGGCAGGCAGTCAAAGGCAGGCAAGAGGTATGAGTGAAGAAAATTTACTTAATTTAAAAACTTTATCAGAACAGGAAGAGCTAATGTTGGCTAATGATCAAGATTTTTTTGAGCTCCAAAGTAAGTTTTTGGAAAAAAATCTACTTGCTGATTTTTCTTATAAAAAAGCATTTTTACTCGGGGCTTATGATTTTCGTTTAGAATTGGGCGAAGAAGCCCAGGTTGAGAGAGTGATAGCTCTACCCTTTTCGATCATAATCATTATTATTGCCTTGCCAGTTTTTTACCGATTTTTGATCTTTTTAATTAAATCAATTGCTATAAAAAAATAATGACTAATAAATATTATCTTCCATTAATTTATCGAGAAATTGCCCTTGACTCGCAGTTAAGAAACATATTACTATTAATAATAGGTATCTAAATATGAAAATGAAAAAACCACTATTCCTTTTTTTGCCAATATTCCTTTTTTTAACTTTTTTTACTTGTGCGTCTCGCTTTGGTCAAATCCAATCAGCCAGTTTGGGAAGTGTAACGGTGTTACTGAATAATTCACGTTTTTCATTTGTCACTGCTCTTGAAGGAGTCCAAACTGTTGGTTCATCATTGATTACTATTGATACCACTAATTATCCATCGACTTCGGTTTTACAAGCACAAAGCGGTGACGTGTTGCGCATTGGCACAGCTGGTAGCAATTATAATGTGGCTACTACGATCGATGACGCAAGCGATAATAAATTAAGTTTGACTTCTGGTTTATTAGCTGGCGACGTTGCCGATGATTTGCCTGTTTATGCGACCCAGTCATCCACAATGACGGTTAAATTAAGGACAGTTAGTGCTTTGCCAGCTGGCAAAATTAGGATTTTGGTTCCTGCCAGAAGTGCTACGCTACTTGGTAGAGATGGGGTGCCAGATGACGATGGTTTTGATTTTGGAGTCGCTACTCAGGCCAGCATTACTTGTCCTGGTACTTTTCCTACTGGTTATGATAGTTGGACCGCTAGCAGTGCTGCTGCAAATGGTAGTGTGCAACTAGGAAGTGTTGATTATAACGTTTTCACTTGTGCATATACGGGGACTGGTGCGGTAGGAACTATCTTTGATGCTACAACGTACGATGCTTTTGTCATTAATAATCTAATTAATCCTTCGCCAAAAACAAACAATTTAGGAGTGGCCGATACTTATTCGATTATCGTTCAACACTTAACAAGCGGCGACGTAGTGGTTGATCAAACAGTAACAAAAATTGCGGTGATTGATGCAGTTAGAGTGACGGCAACTATTTTACCTCAATTAACTTTTGAAA
>JAAZKO010000013.1 GCA_012799795.1 Minisyncoccota bacterium
AGTGACTTAGTTGCTTTTTTAGAACAAAGCAATGTCCAATTGGCTAAATTCCTTGATCAAGATCATAAACAAGCGCTGGCAAAACTAGGTAGCGATTTTTTTGATCAAATTGGCTTGGCATCAAAAGCCAGCTCATCTCAAATCTCACTTAAAGAGTTGCAAAAACTTGAAAATAATCCGTCTATTTGGCAAAGGGTTGATGGAGATTTAGCACAACCCATGTTGGCCGTAATTTCATCACAAAAAGAAAGGTTTGAAGACAAAAAAGAAACAGAAGATGAAAAAGATGAGAAAACTAGTGCCGCAAGTGCTCAGGAAAAAAAGATAAAACAACAAGGATCAAAGACAAAAGCCGATGAAGAAGATGGTCAAGATTCAGAGAGCGAAGTTGAGGAAGAAAAAGAAAAAATTAAACAAACCCTTCCCGAGAGTTTTTCTAAAGAATTTAATTTAGCGCGCTTGAACGATCACTCAAAACTCTACATTCGCTCACTAGCCATTATTTCAATTAACCAATCTCTGCAAATTCAATTTGCTAATTTAACAAAAGAACAATTAGCTGGAATGGGTTTTGAAAATACACCCAATTTTGATCAACTAACAATCGATAGTAGACAAGAACTTTTAAGCATTGCCTTTAGTAAGATTGAGAGTTTGTTAGCCAGCGGCAGATATGATTTGGATAAACTAATCAGCACCCCTTCTTTGCGCATTAGTTTTTCAAAAGACGTTGCGCTAAAAATAATGACTGATATTCGCGGAGGAGAAGTTTTTGCTCGCGAAATAGGCCAACTAACTCAAAGCAACCTAAGTCGAGAAGCAGTCAAAAAACAACTAGAAGAAAATCAAAAACAGGACTTAACTCAAGAAAATTTAAAACAAAAATTAAAAATTGAGAGCTCCGCTCTTCCTGAGGATGTCAGAACTCAACTGGATTCCTTGTCAAGCGAAGAAGCCGAAACATTTTTCACCCAATTAGATTCTCAGTCAGAGTTAAAAGACAATTTTACAAAAAACATTAAAGGAAGTTTTACCAGGATTACTAAAAATAATTTTCTTAAAGAATGGCAAAAAATTGTAGCTGAAGATAAAAATGCAAAAGACAGGTCTTTTCTGGCTCAAGAAAATATTTTGCCAATTATCGACACATTTATTCAACAAAATTATCCGGTTGATTATGTTGAACAATTTAATTGGCAACGTTTTCAAAAACATTTTGGCAGCGACATTGTTGATCAAAACACTTATTCAGCAAACGAACAAATTATTAAAGATTTGCTTACCAGTTATTGGAAGACTCAGCGTGCAGAATGGAGTCATAGCATTCATCAGGGAATTGATAATGAACTTTACAGCAGCGAAAATTTAGAAGATTTATGGAAAGATTTTGATAGTCCTGATGAAAATAAAAAAACACAGCAAAAACAAACTGTATATTTAAAACAACTCAAGAACCAAGCCTATTTTAACCTCATTGACGCTGAGGCTGTTACTAAAAAATTTGCCGGATTGGATCAAGAAAGAATCAACCTTAGTGCGTTTAATCAAAGCCAAATTAATGATTTAAATTATTTAACTACAATTTACCAACAAAGTTTTTTAAACATAATCAATGATGGTGGACCAAGAACTCAAAGAGTAACATTAAGCTACTATTTACCCGGTGAAGAATATTCTCTTGATGGTGTTTTATTACAAACAAGTACTTTGCCCCAGTTTTCTGCATATGATTTGGGAGCGCTTAATTACAATCAAGCTTTTGGACCAGATGAAAATGGTCAATATCCTCTAACAAGAACTTCGAACAATGAAGGAGGGATTGAAAATCAGCTTGGTGAAGGTTTTGCTGCGGCGAAAAATATGGCTGGTCAGGCAATTGACTTCGTTGGAGAAAAAGCAGTTAGGGCTGGATTAAATTACGCAACTGCTGGAGCTTTTGAAACCTTACCCGAACCAGTTAAGCAGATGATAGAGCAAATGGCTTGGGGAACTATTAAAAAAAATCTAGAGCCAATCTTAAAAATCTTAATTGCATTAATGGCCGGAGCTTTAGCATCTTTATTGGCTTTAATATCTAAAGCTATTTCGTTTTTTAGCGTCGGAGGAGGAGCAAAAGAAGCCTCTACAGTTATTGCGAAAAATGCTATTTGGCCACAAATTAAAGAGTCTTTCAAATCAGTTTTGCCCCAAAGCAAAACAGCAGTAGTCGCTGAGAATCAACTGGCAGAAAGAGCCGTGGGAACAGAAGCGCAAAGTGCGACCCATATCCAAGCACGTCCGGTTAGTCCAACAGCTGGGTCAGCAATTGCTCAAATTGGCCAAGGTGCTATGGCCACTGCTACTCAAGCAGTTATCACCACTTTTGGCCTGGCTGCTGGCGGGATGATGATTTATCAAACTGTTTTAAACAGTGCCTTTTTGACTCAATTCCCAACTGGGGGTAGTGGAGGCGGGGGTGGTGCTGTTTATTGTAATGATGTTCTTGTGGGCAATCTAACTTACTATAGTCAAAAAGACTATAGAAATATTCATATTTGTGGAAGTCCTGGCTGTCAGTTTGGCAATGTTGCTTGCGGCCCAACCAGTGTTGCCATGATTTTAAACGAAGATGTTGTTGCGATGTCCGTCAGAGAAGGTTATTTGTATTGTGGAAAAACTACATGCGGCGGCAGTTCGTTTAGTAGATTAATAGAGACCTTAAATAGTAATGGAGTACCCACTTCTGTGGTGCCTTTAGAACAAGGTAGTCCAACACACGTAACTGATCAGATTAGTCAATATTTGGCTGGGGGCAATGTTTTACTAGCTAGAACCGACACTCATGGAATTGGACATTTTTACATTATTGTGTGTGTTGAAAGCCCTGGCACAGTGACAGCTTATGATCCGTGGTGGGGACAAAATGTTGTTCATAAGGTTGGTTCAGACACATTTATTATGAATATTGCTTTAGTTAAAAATTAATGTCTAATTATGAAAAAAAATAAAAAGAAAATTATTGTCATCACCTTATTAGTACTAATATTAATTGCTATTGCCATTGCCAAACAAAGAGCAAAGAAAGTCATTATGCCGGGCCCTTCCCCCACTCCAAAATTCGAAGAGTTTGCAACGATTAAAGACGGTTATTCTAAAGACGAACCAATATTAAACGAAGAAGATACCGAACAATTGCGTTTAGTCACTGAGCTAAAAAATATTTCTCCAGTTAAAACTCCAAATTTTAGCATTGAATTTTCTTACAAGACTGGCGGTTTTATAATTAAGTCAGATTTAGGTTTAAACGCTACAGAAAATGCGTTGAAAATATGGTTAAATGAAAATGGTTTCAGCGCTATAAAAAGCGAGCGCTTTGAGTACCAATCAAATAAACTATCCTTATGAAACAACACCCAATTCCTCAAGATATTACAGGTTACAAGTTCCACCTCATTGGGAGCATGACTCTCAAACAATTTGCTGAATTGGCTGCTGGCGCAATTATTGCCTTTATTATCTACAAAAGTAATTTAATAGCTATCGTCAAATGGCCAATCTTTATTTTTATAATTATCTTATCCGTCATGATTGCCTTTGTCCCCATCGAAGAAAGACCTCTCGATTTTTGGATTATTACTTTTTTTAAGAACCTCTGGAAACCAACTAAGTTTTTTTGGAAAAAAACTCCCAAAATCCCTGAATTTTTTAATTACAAGCCCGGAGAAAATCAAAATTATGATGCCACTCCAGATGTAAATTATTCTCCAGCTAGAAAAGAGCGTATTCAAGAATACTTAAAAAGTATTCCAAGTAATGATGAAGAGCTTGATGAATGGGATCTAAATTATAATCAAAGAGCTGATGAACTGCTAGCGAGTTTTGACCATATAAGAATTAAAGCAAAAAATATTTCAGTTCAACATGAAGTTAGCATTGATAAACCACAGCTAAAAACTAGAGTAAGGAAACTTAAAAGTTTAAAAGAAATTCAAAAGAAACAAATGCAAAATCTTGAGCCACAAACTCAAAATTTTGAGCCACAAATAATGAGCAAAGCCAATGAAAATCAGTCCTCTCTTGAGACTAAAAAAGCAAACAAACAAGAAAACATTCTTGAAAAATCTAGTCAGGATAAGGTGGAAACAGAACAAAGCAATCAGTTGAGAGGTGTGGTGAGCAGCACCGATGGCGCACCAGTCAACAATGCCCTGATTGAGGTTTTCGCAGTAAATCAAGACCAGGCACTGCGTATTAGCAAAAGTAATACCAATGGTGAGTTCTATATTAAAACTGCTCTTCCCAATGGGGAATATGAAATTAAAACAGAGGCTGAAACTTTGGCTTTTTCTCCTATTTCCATTAGGTTGACTGGTCGATTGGTGCCAACAATTAAAATCGTTGCTGATTAAGATCAAGGCTCTTTTATTAGCAGAGAAAATCTAGTAAACTGAAATATGACTCATGAGTGATAACACCATTAGCTCTACTACACAAGAATTTCTTGACGTTTATGACATTACCAATGATATGGTGATTTTAAAAGATGGCGTTGTGTCCATTATTATGCAAATTGGCACCATGAACTTTAATCTTCTCGCAGAGCAAGAGCAAGATGCCATTATGTACACCTATGGAGCCCTGCTCAATTCTTTAAACTTCCCCATTCAGATCAATATTCAATCAAACATTAAAGATGCAAGCAGATACTTAAGATTGCTTGATAATCAAATTAAGCAAAGCAAATCTAGAGCTAAATCTCAATTAATAGGAGAATACAGAGATTTTGTGGCTAATTTAATTCGCGAGCGCAATGTTTTAGAAAAAAAGTTTTTTGTGGTTATCCCTACTAACGCAGGAGAAATGGGCCTTTATACCGCAGAAAGCGTTTTGCCAGGGAAAACTAAATTTGACATTAATAATTTTGAAAAAACAGTTTTAATTGAAAAAGCCGCTACCATATTAGATCCTCGAAGAGATCATTTAATTAGTCAGTTTAATCGTATTGGCTTGTTTGCTAGGCAGCTAGATACTCAAGAAATAATTCAAAATTTTTATATTAACTACAATCCAGAATCAATGGAGGGGCAAGAGGTAACTAATAGTGAAAGTTATACTACTCCCCTGGTAACAGCTAGCCTCACTAGCGAACAGAGTTTTAAACAGGCTCAACAGGATTCTCAACAAATAGATGATTCGAATCTTATCCAAAATAAGAACCAACCTACAGTGCTAGAAAATAAGCAAGATGCGCAAGATGTGCAAGATGTACAAGATGTACAAAATGCACAAAAGTTCCAAGAATTGCCGAAAACCCAAGAAACCGATGATGTTCCAAGTTTTAGTGAAGAAATTGCCTCGCTACAATCAAGTGCGACGAATGAGAATCCAACATTTAGCCAACAAGACAAAGATCTCGGGTTAAAACCTAGTCAAGTCCCAAGCCCAACACAATTAAACATGGCGGATAATCAAACACCAGCGTTAAAAATTGAGGTGCCTCCACCTCCAACCATTGGCCTGAGTGAAACACAAACAAACACTCAAACGGAGACTACTGAAACAAAGCAAGATCAAACTCTTATTAAAAACAAAGCAAATATTGCCGAACTTTAAATGTTAGCACTAAATTTAAACCTACCATTTTTAAAAAAACAAAAATCAGCTCCTGATCCAGTGGCGCAAAAGCAAGTGGATGCTGAACAATATACCCAAGAAAAATTGAGAGATTTTTCTAGAGGTTTGGTTACTATTCAAGACATTATCGCACCAGAAGCAATTGAAGTTGATTTTACTTATCAAAAAATTAATTCAACTTATACTAGAACTCTCTTCGTGGCTGGATACCCACGTAGCGTTCCCGCTAATTGGCTGTCTCCATTAATTAATTTTCCTACTCAAGCCAACATTTCGATGTTTATATTTCCATCTGACACCAGTGAAATTTTAGACAATTTAAAAAGAAAAATCACTGAGATGGAGGCAGAAATTACTTCAGACGTTAGATCTGGTAAGATCAGTAATATTAATACTGAAATTAAGCTGAACGACGCTCGAGTTATGCGTGAACAGCTAGCTGCAGGATCAGAGCGATTTTTTCAATTTGCACTCTACATTACTATTAAAAGTGAAAGTAAAGAACAGTTGGAAAAAGTCACAAAAGCGATTCAGTCTACATTGGGTTCTCTGCTAATTGTTTCCAAAAAGACAGCTCTGCAAATGGACGAGGGTTTTAAGACTACTCTTCCAATGGGTGTTGACCGCCTGTTAATAACCAGAAACATGGACACCACCTCTTTGGCCACCACTTTTCCTTTTACTTCCTCAGAGCTAACTATGGAAACCGGTATCGTCTACGGCATTAATGAACATAATGATTCTCTTGTAATTTTTGATCGTTTTAAGATGGAAAACGCCAATATGGTTATTTTTGCTAAATCTGGAGCGGGCAAATCCTATACGGTTAAATTAGAAATCTTAAGACAACTGATGTTTGATACAGAAATTATTGTTTTAGATCCAGAGCACGAATATGAAGAGCTTTGTAAAATGGTTGACGGCGAATATATTAACTTTACTTTTGGTTCGAAGGCAAAGATAAATCCCTTTGATTTGTCTAATCTTTATGAGGAGGGGGAAAACGAGCTGGGTCAAAAAATCCTTTCTTTACACGGACTTTTGAAAGTAATGTTGGGAGAAATGACTCCACAACAAGAAGCATTGTTAGATCGGGCAATTATCGCTAGTTATAAAGCAAAAGGCATCACTCCCGACCCAAATACGCAAACTAATACTCCCCCATTAATGGAGGACCTTTATAAGGCTTTAGTTGGTATGGAGCAAGACGAGAGCGACGATTTAGCTGCACGCCTAGAAAAATTCATTACTGGTTCTTTCCGCGGAATTTTTGATAAGGCTTCCAATATAGATATTCGCTCCCCCTTCACCGTTTTTAGTGTTAAAGAAATGGAGGAAGAGTTGAGACCGATTGCTATGTACGTTATTCTTGATTTTATTTGGACAAGAATTAAAAAAGACCTTAAAAGACGCATTTTAGTAATTGATGAGGCCTGGTATTTTATGATGCATCAGGACAGTTCCGCTTTTGTTTATTCAATGGTAAAGCGAGCCCGAAAATATTATTTAGGAATCACTACTATTACCCAAGATGTTGAAGACTTTTTGCGTAATGATTATGGGAGAGCTATTGTTTCCAACTCCTCTATTCAGTTTTTAATGAAACAATCTACGTCTTCAATTCCACTTTTAGCTCAAACCTTCTATTTGTCTGAAGGAGAAAGACAATTGTTGGTTGCCTCAGATGTTGGCGAGGGCATATTTTTTGCTGGACAAAACCATGTGGCGTTGAGAGTAATAGCTTCTGAAAAAGAAAATGAAGCAATCACCAGCGATCCAGAAGAAATTTTAGCTCAAAAAAAACAACTAGAAGACGAGCGAGAACTCAGACGACGAAGACTTGAACAAAGCAAATTAAATGAACAAAATAGTGAAAAGGTTGGCGCTTTAGAAAGACCAGAAAAAATCCCATGGCAAGGAGGTGAAATCGACATGACTAGAGATGTTTTGGAAGACGCCGAACACAAAGCCGAACAAAATTTACGTCAAAATCCAGTTCTCCCGCAAATTAGAAACATCTTTGACAGCGAGCAAAAACAAGACGAACCCTCAGTAGAAACCTTAGACACTAATCAGCCTGAAGCAACAGAAAAAAAACAGCATTTTTCTTATACAATTGACGACTATAAAGCTTCCTGATAAAAATTGCCCCTTGTCAAATGTGGAAAACTCTGTGTATAACTATGCTTGCTATTTTTCTTTTTTAAATTTATTCCTGCCCCAATACTTTAGGGTTAGTTTATGTCCGAACAAAGTTATGACAATCAAACAATTGAACAAATTTGTCAAATGGCTAAAAATGATTTAGAAAGCAGCCTGAGCCCAGCCATCTTCAACACCTGGATTCTTCCCAGTCCACTAACAAAAATTAGAATTATTGATGAACTAAAAGCTGAAGCTACAATTAATTGTATGACTGCTTTTCATGCTACCAACCTCAAATCCAATCTTTATTTACCAATTAAAACCGCATTAGAAAAATATGTTAACAAATCTTTAGAAATTAATTTTATAGTTGGCGAAAACAAAAGAGCTGTTAAAAAAGATGGTGGCTTTATTAAAACAGACCAGCGCTTTGATCAAGAAAAAAAACAAAATTTAAAAGATAACAATAGGTTTAAAGAAAATAGTGCTGAACCAGGACTACTCTCCCCAACCGTTGATGAGTTATTTTCTTACTCTAATATTAAGAATAACACTGTAGATCGATATCTTTTAAGAGCAAAGCAAATTGGTCTTAAAAGCGATTTTACCTTTAAAAATTTTGCTGTCGATCCTAGCAATCAAATGGCTCATGCCGCTGCTACTAAAGTCGCTAGCAGTCTAGGCTCAAGCTACAACCCTTTATTTTTATACGGAGGAGTTGGGGTGGGAAAAACTCATTTAATGCACGCCATCGCCAACTACGTTTTAAAAAACGAACCCGACACAAACATTGTTTTTTGTACTGGTGAAGAATTTACTAACGAAATTATTCGCTCCATCCAAAACAAAAATTCTGCTCAATTTCGTAATAAATATCGACGAGCAGAACTATTATTATTAGATGACATTCAATTTATTGCTGGCAAAAAAAGCGTTCAGGAAGAATTTTTTCACACCTTTAACGCTTTAACCGCCAATAATTCTCAAGTTGTTTTAACTTCGGACCTACCACCCCATGAAATCAGTCTTTTAGAGGATAGAATTCGCTCTCGATTTGAGGCGGGTTTAATGATTGATATTCAGCAACCAACTTTGGAGCTGCGCACTGCCATTTTCTTGCTTAAAGCCCAATCAAACCACATTAATATACCCAATCATTTAGCCCAAAGAATTGCGGCCCAAGTTGATAGTGCTAGGAGAATTGAGGGTATTATTAAAAAAATTCGTAGTGCGGTCGAGTTGCAAGGCGCTGAAATCAGCATAGAGCTGATTGATTTAATATTAAAAAAAGAAATTCGACAAAACCATCAAAAAACCTTAAGGGTGAAGCCACAAGACATTATCCAAAGTGTCAGTAATCATTTTCACCTCAAACAAAGTGCAATTAAAGGAGGAAGACGTAATAAAGAGCTGGTTAGGGCTAGACATATAGCTATGTTTTTGTTAAGACAAGAATTAAACAGTTCTTTAGAAGAAATTGGCCAGTGGTTTGGTGGAAGAGATCACACTAGCGTTATTCATGCTGTAAAAAAGATTGAAAAAGAACTTTTAGTCGATGAGGGCATTGCTCAAGACGTTTCCGCTTTAAAAATGTCATTAGTGGCAATTTCTAGATAAAGCGAGCACATTAAAAAACTGATGGTTTAGTGTTTATTGCAACTAATACATGTAAATTATTGGGTTTATTCGGAAACCTTAATAACCTTGTGGAAAAAACCTGAACAAGCTGTGAACAATTGTGAATAACTTTATACTAGGTGTTAATTACTAGATTGAGTTTTACTAAAGTATTCACAGTCTTCAACAAAAGAACCCACTATTTTTTTTAACTTATTCACAATAAAAAAACAAAAATTAGACGGCTCTGTCGCTTGTTAAATTAATATTTTTTTTACTTTTACACTTTTTCACCGCCCCTACTACTACTATTACTAATTAAATTTAAATTAATTAATAGGAAAAATAAAAAAAACCATTAGTTATAACCATTATTATCATTTACAATAAATAAAAAGAACTTATGAAAATTATTGCACTCCAAGAAAATCTTAAACAAGAATTAGATCATTTACAAAAAGTTGTACCAAACAAACCGCAACTGCCCATTTTGTCTTCAATATTTTTAAAAACACAAAACAACAAACTGCTTTTGGCCGCTACAGATTTATATTTAGGAATAAGATCTAGCTTAGTGGTTGAGGTAAAAGAAAAAGGCTCTTTGGTGGTTGATGGGGATACTTTTCGTAGTTTAATTTCGTCTCTCTCTCCCGGAAAAATTGATTTAGAGTTGTCAGAATCGGTTTTAAAAATTAGTCAAGGAAAAACGAAGGTTAAATTAAGTTGTCAGTCTGCAGAGGAATATCCTAAATTTCCCAAAGTAACAGGCAACAGCTTTAATTTAAAAGTTCTTGATTTGGAAAAAATTCAGAATCTAGTGGTTTTTGCTTCAAGCAACGATCAAACGAGGCCAGTGTTAACCTCACTTTTAATGAAGTTTTCCAACAAAAACTTAATGGTTATTGGAACTGATGGCTTCCGCCTGGCCAGCGTGATTTTTAATGAGCTTAAGTTCTCTTTTAATCAAGATATGTTAGTTCCCGCCAAAGCAATTACCGAACTATTAAGAATTGCCAAGCAGTGTCAGGCTGAAGAAATAGAGGTAACTGTAGCCAACGAACTTAAACAGCTTCTGTTTAGGGTTGATAGCGTTGAGTTTTTTGTGCGCTTAATTGAAGGAGACTATCCTCCATATCAAAAAATTGTCCCGCCAAACTTTAAACTTACAGTTGAAATAGATAGCGATGAATTTTTAAGTCAATTAAAGAGAGCGCAAATTTTTGCTAGAGAAACATCAAACATCGTTCGTTTATCATTTAAAAATCAGGATAAAAGTAATTTTTTAGTGATAAAGGCAATTTCTCCTAGTTATGGTGAATATTTAAGTGAGGTTTTAGTTAATATAAAAACAGAGCTTAGTAAAGAAGAAATTGCAGAAATACAGATTGCTTTTAATGCTCTTTATCTAATTGAATTTATTAATGCCGTTAATGCTGAAAAAATATTAATGTCAATTAATGAAAACCTAAAACCAGCGCAGTTTGCTAGTGAAGAAAATAAAAACTATTTTTATATTAGTATGCCCTTCAGAGTTAACGAATAGCCTATGCTATAATTACGCCTTATGAAAAGAACTTGGAATCCTAAGAAAAAAAAACGCCTAAGAATGCATGGTTTTTTGTCGAGAATGTCTAGTCCTGGCGGTAAAAAAATATTAGCTAGACGCAGGGCTAAAAAAAGAAAAAAATTAACCGTTCTTAAAAAAGGCTAACCCCCCTTATTTTTTAGGGTAAAATTAATTTAATGTTGGCAAAGAAAAACCGCTTCAACCTATCTGAAGAGAAAAATAGTCGTTTATTTAGTTCTAGCGAACGCTTTTCTACCAATAGTTTACTTTTTTATTATCGAACAAACGACTCGTGGCTGAGGGTCTCAGCCATAGCGCCATCAAAATTATTTAACAAGGCTTCTCAACGCAACAAGAAAAGGCGTTTAATTTATAATTTAATTAATAAAATAGCTAAAAAATCTACTGAAACAAAAAAACAAGACCTATTAAAAGAAAAACTAGATTTAATAATTGTTTATAAAACAAGCAATATAAAAGAGAAAAACATAGAAAAAGATTTAAACCTCTTTCTTGAAAAAAACATTAAAAAAAATGAAATTTTATAAATTATTAAGCACTATTCGTCATAATATCATGTATAGTGTTTTTGGCTACTCATCGGTTTGCTTTCAGGAGCCGAGTTGTGGTCAATATACTGTTATGGAAATAAAAAAGAATGGTACAATTATCGGGTTAATGAAAGGTGTTTGGCGCGCTTTGCATTGCCACCAATAACTACTTATGGAATTTTTAATTAGTTTTTTTAGCGAGGCTTTATTGTTTTTAAATGGGGCCTTGGGAAGCGTGGGTTTAGCGCTGATTGTGTTTACTATTGTAATTCGTTTATTAGTTTTACCCCTAACTTTACCCAGTATAAAATCAAGTCAAAAAATAAAAAAATTACAAC
>JAAZKO010000001.1 GCA_012799795.1 Minisyncoccota bacterium
AAATTCTCGACCAACTTCTTCTAGAGTCATGGTTCTATTGCCAGCTAAACCGAAACGCATGCGCAAAACCTTGGCCTCCCGGTCGGATAAAGCCCTTAATACCTCTTCAACGTTTTCAGTTAACATTTGCTTACTTGTTGAGTCATAAGGAGATTCTTGTTTATCATCGGCAATAAAATCACCAAGAGTACTGTCATCTTCACCATCACCTACTGGCATTTCTAGTGAAGTAGTGTTTTGTGAAATTTTTAAAATGGCGCGAACTTTTTCTGGTTCAAGCTCCATTTTTTCACCAATTTCTTCTGGAGTTGGTTCTCTGCCTAAATCTTGCATTAAGCGCCTAGAGGTACGCATCAATTTATTGATGGTCTCTACCATGTGAACGGGAATGCGAATGGTTCGAGCTTGATCCGCTATGGAGCGAGTAATCGCTTGACGAATCCACCAAGTAGCATAAGTAGAAAATTTAAAACCCTTGGTCCAATCATATTTTTCTACTGCTCTAATTAAACCTTTATTGCCTTCTTGAATTAAATCCAAAAAAGTCATGCCACGACCAATATATTTTTTAGCGATGGAAACTACTAAGCGCAAGTTAGCATCAATTAAATCTTTTTTGGCCTTAGAACTACCAGCCTCAACTTCCTGGGCTAAGCGAATTTCTTTCTCACGAGTTAAAAGGGGAATACGGCCAATTTCTTTTAAATACATGCGAACGGGATCAGAGACGCCAACATTACCTAAGTTGGCCAAAACATCAAGTTCTTGCTGCAGTACATCTTCATCTTCTTCCAATTGATCTTCAGAAACTGATTCAAATACATCAATATTTTTTTGAAAAAGTTGATCATAAAAATCATCTAACAATTCAATATAAATTTCTGGCTCTACAAAAACATCTAAAATTTCATCTTGAGATAAATAGCCACGCTTTTTACCGGTTTTAATTAAATTTTTTACTTCCGTTAGCAAAGATTTGGGTGGTTTTTTATTGCTTGCGGAAACTTTAGCTTTAGTTTTTGTTTTACTAGGGGTTTCGCTTTTGCTTTTGGCCATAAAGTTTTACCTAAACAAGACTTATTAAAAATAAAAAAGATCACTGTCAAGTACTTTTCTTTAGCGACTGCCTATTCACCAGAGAAAAATTCAGTGTGTCAAGTATATAATTATACAAATAAAATCAAAGTAAATCAAGGGCCAGAGTTTAAAAAAGTGGCCAATGACGAGTGTCAGTCAGAAAAATTGCTTCTTTTTTAGCGACAAGCACCATGTATTCAAACATTGCTGACTTACTACCATCGACAGTCTTCACAGTCCAAGCATTATCATCTACATAAACTCGATCGCTTTTACTTCCCAAAACTTGAGCTTCGACGCAAAGCACCATTCCCTCTTTCAGAGTAAAACCTGTGCCCCTCTGACCATAAGCAGGTAATTGAGGAGCATCGTGTAAACTGTGACCGACTCCATGTCCAACAAACTCTTTTACCACACTAAAACCAGCACCTTCAACCACCTCCTGTATTTTTGCGCCAATATCTCCAGTTTTCTTACCAACAATGGCTAAATTAGCTCCCGCAATAATTGCTTTTCTGGCAACAGTCAATAAACGATATTCAGCCGGCTTGGGTTTACCAACCGATTTAGAAAAACAATGATCAGTAATCCAAGAATCATCATTAATACCAAAATCTACTTTCACTAAATCGCCCTTTTTTAAAGGTTTGTTTTCGGGAATACCATGTAGCACGGTATCATTGACCGAAATGCAAGTGGCCCAACGATATTTATTATTTTTAGGACCAACTCCCTTAAAACAAGGAATTACTCCCATTTTTAGGCATTCTTGATCAGCTAGAGCATCAATTTCTAGAGGAGTTATTCCTAGTACAGTCGCATCAAATAATTTTTTGAGAATCTTCATTGATTTATCTGCAGCTTGCTGGTAGCGTTTTAATTCTTCTTGGGAACGAATAATCATTCTCTTATTGTAACACTAAGACAAATAAGCTTGAATTTGACTAATAATCAGCTAAAGAAGAAATTGACCCTGGCGATAAATTATTTTACTTTGGCCATTAGTTAAAAAAGCAGTTACTGTTCGATCTGTAGTAGAAACAATGTCACTGTGTTCGCTGCTATCATTAAAACCTCTAGCTGCCCAATCGCGTTTTTTTAATTGACTGGGATCACCTCGATAACAATCTTGATAGGCCATACCAAGTGCTAAATGCATATTGCCATAAGGGCCTCCAATATTTTCATCAAAAAGAGTTTCAGCCATCACATGAGTAATGCGCGACATTCGTTTATCGGTCAAAGAAAATTCACCAATTTTATCAGCATTTTTGTGCTTTAACATTTCTAACAATAAATGTTCACCGCTTTTAGCTCGTGCCTTAATCACCCGACCTGCTTTAATTTCTAATTCAACATTTTCAATTAAATTACCATAACGATATAAAGGTTGATTAAAATGAATCCAACCTTCAACTTCTCGCCAATTGGGCGAAGTAAAAATTTCAAAACTAGGAATATTACGACCGCTACCACCTTTCCAGCAACGATCTTCACCAATGCCAATTTTTAAATCAACATCAGGTCCTAGTACTTTAACAGAGCTTATTTTTAAATTATTCAATTTTTCTTTAATATCTAATTGTAAAGTCTGAATGCTTCGCCACTTAGCAATTGGGTCATCTTCATCTAGAAAACAAGCTTTGATAATTTGCTGCCAATATTCTTTCAAGCTCAAGCCAACTATTTCAGCTTTGGCTGCTGTTCCCCAAAGAGCAATTGTCCAAGTAAATTGATTTAGATTTTCTTTAAAATTCAACCAATCTCGATAAGGTTTTTTACTATTTCGAGCTCGCATAATTTTACTAGGATCAATTTCTTTTAAAATAAAAGGATCTGGGTCAGCAATGATACTAATTTGATGATTTATTAAATGAGCTCGAGCTCGCAAAAAACTTCTTGGAAAAAACTCCAATTGCTCTTGATTAGCTAAGCGATAAAAATCTTTCTCAAACCCAGTGGCTGTTAAATAAAGCATTGGATGGGCACCAGCTCGTAAAATTTCATTTTGCAGTTCTAAAGCTAAAGGCTTAGCTATATCCGGCACCATACATTGCACAATTTCTCCAGCATGAACTCCTTCACCAGAATTAAGCGCATAGTTAACCAAAATTTGAGCATATTTACGCAAAATTTTGGCTGGCGGCTGGTATGAAGACTGCTCTTTTCTTATTTTTTTCATAAACTCTACTGTTCACAAGCTTTGCTATTATAAACAAATTTAACGATCTGGAAACTAGAAATTTAAAATTCCAAATGTTCTAAAAACTTTAGCGAGCGAATTTCTGTCATTACTTCTTTAATTAATCGTTTTAAATCACTAATAGCCTCGTCACTAATCACTAAACTGCGACTAACAAATTTATTACCTCCTTTTTCTGTTGGTTCAATAAAATCAAAAGCTGCTTCCACCACTTCAATTTTGGGACTAAGCTGACGATCAAGTTGCATTAACAATTTATAAAAAACTAACTGACGCTGATAATTACCGCGAATGGTTTCTGGCAAAGTTGCTTCTCGCTCAGATAAATCTTTAGAGGCGGTTTTAGTTTTTACCAAAATATGGTTAAGGCTTTTGCTACGACCAGTTTTATAATCAATCACTTTCACCAACCCTTGTCTTTGATCCAAGTAATCCAAACGATCAATTTTACCAGTTAAAAAAACGTCTCCTAAAACAATTCTTCGACCCTTATTACCGAAGCTTCGCTCAACTGCTAAAACTTGAGTTTTTTCTTGAATAACCTGTTGATAATAAGCGCTTAATACTTCTTGACCGTAATTTAAACGATCCTTAAAATCAGATTCGCTTAAGATTTCCTGATTAAGTGCTTGAGCAAAATTAGCCAAAAAACTATCTAAGCTAGGATATTGATTTTGTTCCTGATAAGAGCGATAAAATCTTTCTAAAGCACTGTGTACTGCCGTTCCAAAACACATAGAAACTTCTTTTGCTGCAGGTAAGCGTAAAAGATTGTTAACTACAAAAGTTTGTGGATCTTTTAAATAATTATTTAAAGCAGTCACTGACAATGAAAAATCTTTAAGTAAATAAGTAAAAAAAATTTTTTCTTGAATGCCAATTTTTTTTCTCACTGCTGTGGTTAATAAAGCTGTCAAATAAGCCTCAACGTCTTTACTCAAATCCACTTCACTTTTTTCTATCTCTTTTTCATCTAGTTCTGTTAAAAAAATGCTTGGCACTTTATTACTAGCACTAGCATTAGTCTCAATAACTTCAGGATAACTAAGATAGACTCTTTTTTTGGCTCTTGTTAAGACCACATAAAATAGGCGCCTTTCATCTTCGTTGCGTTCTTTACCAGATAGATCACTGTGTTTCAAAATTCCTTCAGGCAATTTTAATTTATTTGCATTACGTAAGTTGCCCCACTTTTTATCGACAAAATTTAAAACAAAAACAAAATCCCACTCCATGCCTTTAGCTCCATGAGCGGTAGATAACTGCACTGCCTCTTCAATTGGTAAAGGATTTTGTAAGCGAATGCTTAATTGATGTTCTTTATAGATTGCAAAATATTCTAAGAATTTACTTAAACTCAACTTATGATCTCTACTGGTTAAATCTTTAATTTGTTTAAATAGGGTATTTAGTTCTAGCAAGCTTTTAATTTTATCTGGCTGTTTTTTTAAAAAAGGTAAAAGATTGAAGCCATCGCTCCCAATTAATTTTTCAAACCAGAATGTGAGAGCTAGTTGTTGGCTATGAACTGCCAAGCCAGCCAATTTAGTAAAAAAATCTTCAATAGTTAACCACTCTGACTCAGTGATTTCTTGATCTTCTAACTGTTGATTGACACTCGCCAAACCCTGACTATAAATTTGATAAATAGAAATGTTTTTTCGCTGAACCCTGCTCAATTGTCCAGATACCCTAGCTAATTTCATTACTAACACTGGATCTAAATTAATAAAGGGTAAAAGCATTAGTTGATAAAGATTTTTTAATTCCAAGCCCTGCTGAAGCTGGTCTATTACTTCCATTAGCAAAAATAGTTGATTGATAAGTGTACTTTGCAGAATGTCATCACCTTTATTTAATTGATAAGAAATTTGCCACTTATTTAAGACTTCAATTAATTCCTGAGATTCAGCATGGGTTCTATATAAAACAGCAATTTCTTGAGCTTTTACACCCTTGGCTAATAATTTTTTTATCTCTTCAACGATATAAATTACTTCCAATGTGGCCGTTGGAGCCACATGTAAAACAATTTTATCTCCCCGACCTTTTGGCGAATGTAGCGTTCTAGCTAAATCAATTTCAATATCTTGACTAGTAAATTTTGACAATTGATTGTTTTTTATTAAATCACTGGCAGTATCATAAAGATTTTGGGGACAACGATAAGCAGTATTAAGAGTAATAATTGTGGCACTTGGATATTGACGTGTAAAAGCTAAAACGTTTTCCACTGAAGCCCCTTGAAAACGATAAATGGCCTGATTAGGATCGCCAACTGCAAAAACATCAGGTTCCAAACCCTGTTTTGGCCAATACGAAGCTAATAAATTTAACAAACGCGTCTGGCTATTATTACTGTCCTGATATTCATCTACCAAAAAATGTTGTAGTTGTTCTTGTTGCTCTAATAATAGTTCTGGGTGTTTCTCAAAAGCTTCTATAACAAAATTAATCATATCGTCAAAATCATAACGGTTGCTGTCGACTAATTCTTGCTGATAAGCTTGATAAATTAATAATAAATCTTTGTTTTTATTTAAATCTTTAAGGGCTTTTTTAATTTTAATTTTACTTTTACTTTCTTCCTCCAAACGAGCTAATTGCTGTTTTTCAGCTTGAATAATATCTTCAAATTGCAAAAGCGAGATGCCTTCTCTTTTTAAATCTGAAATTGCCTTAATAATATCTTTCAAGTAGTGATAGTGATCATTAAGTGGTCTGAGGTTTTTCGGTTTCAACTGATCTATTAAGTTTTCAAAAATTTGATAACGCTCCAAATCTCCCAAAGCTTCACTATTATTTTTTAAAGGAAAATATTCTGGATAATTAGTCATTAATTGACTGCAGTAAGAGTGAAAAGTATGAATTTGTAAGTAATAAGCCTCTTTACCTACAATCTTTAATAAACGCTCTCTCATGTTTTTAGCCGCTACATCGGTAAAGGTTAGAGCTAAAATATTATCTGCTTTAGCATCAGTTTTTAATAAAATATTAGCAATGCGCAGCGCTAAAGTTTGAGTTTTACCAGTCCCCGGACCAGCAATCACTAATAATGGCCCCTGATCAATGTGATCTACTGCTTGTTTTTGTAGAACATTCAATTCTTGATAAGCTTTTTGAAAAGCTGATTGTTTTTTAATTGCTTGTTTATTCATTTTTGGCTTGATAATTTGCTAAAATTTCTTCTACCTCACTAGCGCTATTAGTCTTAACTAATTGAGCACGTAATTTAGCAGCACCCGGCACTTCTTTAATATACCACGCTAAGTGCTTGCGCATGCTAAAAAATTTATCTCTGCCTCTAAGCAGGTTGTGCTTTTCAAAAAGCTTGGCATGCTCAATAGCTAAAGCAAAAAAATTGCTTTTTTTAGCCAATTTTTGACGTTTGGCTAATGGTAAAAAAACAAAGGGATTGCCGAAACTGGCTCGACCAATCATGATTCCATCCGCTCTAGTTAGTTGAGCTTTTACTAATGCTTCTTCGTAGTTTTTTACATCACCATTAGCAAAATACTTAATTTTTGGATCAAATTTTTTAATCATAGCGCCAGCTTCAGCCAACGCTTGCCAATCAGCCCGTCCGCCATAAGCCTGTTTTAAAGTCCGTCCATGGAGAGTAATTAAATCTGGCTTGACTGCTAGTAAAGTCGGCAACCAGGTTTTCAATTCATTTTTATTAATACCTAAACGAGTTTTTACTGATACCGGTAAAACTTGACGTTTTACTTTTTTTATTTGCCAAAATTCTTTTTGTTCTTTTAAGGCTCTTAATAATTTGGGATTAACATTTTTGCAATCACTTAAACTTTTACCCTCAGCCCAATCGATTGCTGCTTGTTTGGCTTGCTTAATAATTTCTTGAGCTAATTGAGGCTGAGCAATTAAAGCTGCCCCAGAACCACTTTGAGCAACAGTTTTGGCTGGGCAACCCATGTTAATGTCAACTCCAGTAAAAGCTAATTCAGCCAGCAACAAAGTTGTTAAATAAAAATACTCAGGAGTTTTACCAAAAATTTGCGCAATGATTGGTTTTTGCAAAGGCCCATAATCAAATTGACTAATTAATTTGGGCGCTGCCCCTCGACATAAAGCTTCAACACTAACAAATTCAGTCCATAATAAATCCACTTGTCCATGTTTTTTGACAATAGATCGAAAGGCAAAATCTGTTACCCCATCCATAGGAGCTAAAGCTAAAAGAGGTTTCTTTTCCACAACTTATTATAACTGGTAAAAATCTAAAAAATATTCAATTAGTTTTTGATAACGATTGGCATTCTGTGCTTGACCCAATAAATATTGTTCACGCTGCAGCTGTAATAATCTATTTAATAAATATTGATGATAATAAAGAAAAAAATTTTTGTTTTGATTTATTGATAATTCAGACAACTGATCTTTAATAAAAGTTAATTTTAATTCTCTAGCTAAATAGTCGGCTAAATTAAATATTTGCACCAAACCATCACTTTGATAAATAAAGAGTTGAGCTGATTTTAGTTTCTCTAAATCACTAGCACTAAACTGCCAAGTATATTCTCCAGAATTTGGCTGTGGCCAATAATATAAATAGTAATCTTGATTTAAATTTAATAAATTTTTTTCTCTGGAAAGAATTGCTTCTAATTCTTGATTTTCATCTTTAGAAACTAATTTAAAATTTAATTTTTCAGGACTGAGTAATAGCCAATAGCTTAAGTCGGTTTGACTTGCTTTAAATATCCGCAATGATTCGATTGGATCTTTTACATGATCTAAAATTGTATGATCGCTATCAATGGGGTCGTTTATCAGATAAGTATTAACAGCACTCTCATCATCTTCAACAATCCCACTGATCACTACAAAATGAGCTCCAAGATCAGCAATTAAGGGTTGTCCAATCTTCAGTTGTTCACTAACAGTGTTTGCTTGATAGTCAGTATATGCAAATTCTAAAACTTTATCGCTATTATCTGTTGAAGCTGCTAATAAAGAGCTTAGGCGTGTAATAGCTAACCAGTTAACTAAAGCAAGTCCTAAGTAACCATCTGCTTCATTTTTTAACCATATATTTAAGGTTTCTGGATTAATGGCTTTGCCCCTCAAATCACTTGACCAGTTTTCTTCGTTTGGAAAAGTATCATAAGCATAATAATTCAATAGCATCGCTGCACTGCTTAGAGCACAACCACTGCTAGCAATAGTTAAAGCAGGATTAAAAAACTCTTGAGAATGATCATAAATTGATTCGGCCCAGTTGCTATCTAATTGAGAAAAATAGGGAACAGTTAATTGAGGAAAATAATCTAAATTAAAATTAGAATAAATACTTGCTGATTGCTGATAATCACCTCTACTTAGATAAAATAGGGGCCGTCCCGGCTTCAAAAAATTTGGCCAAAAATCTTGATCATTTTTACTAGAAAAAAACAAGCGCTCATCGACAAAAAATTCAAAATCTGGTTTCTGATAAACTAGATGAAAGCGGTAGGTTTTGCCAGGCTCTGATGGACAAGGAACTAAAGTTCTATGAGTTAAAAAATGATTTTCAAAATTTTCCACATATAACTGTTGATTAATAAAGTGAAAACTTAAAAAACTCAACAAAACTTTACCTCTACTATTTATTTTATAATCAAACAATATGCCAAAATTTTTATCAGCTCCGTCCAGTGGGGTAAAATCAAAAGATAATTGATAATTAGATTTAACTGGCCAAAATTGTGCTTTTGGAGCAATAGCGCTCTTATAACTAGAGACTGCGGGGGGCGGTAGCAGTTGACCCTGCAAGCGCCCCCCGATCACCTGCCAATCACTCAAATCACCCAAAACTAAATCCCAAAGCTCAGAAGACAATGGTCCATCTGTTAAGTGCAAAAAATTATTGAAAGCTTGAGCTTTTACTGGACCAATAGAGCTTGCAAGAATCAAAATGAATAAAATGATTTTGCCCCAGAAAAAGTTGGATTTCTGAATAGTTTTCAGCAAGTTAGTCACAAGTTAAATCATGACTAAAAAAATTGACAATTAAGCTAACAAAAAGCTAAATGACTTAGCGAGCAATGGAAAATCTCTCCAAATAGCGTAAAAAAATTGCTGGAGGATCTTCTAATAAAAACTGTTGAAATTCCTGATAAATGCTTTTTCTTTCCTCCGCTTCCAAAGTTTGACGACCTTTTTCTAACAAACTATCAATTCTGGTATTTTTGTAACGAGTAAAATTAGTAGCCTGTGTACTATGCCACATAAAATATTGGTCAGGATCTATAGGAATACTTTGACCCATCAATAACAACTGAAAATTATTTGTGTCTGGGAAATTAGTAATTTTAATACGTAAATTAATAGCCAAATTGTCACATAATTCTTTATCTTCAACATTATCACTGTTACGACAAACTCTGATAGCTTCTTGACCAAAAGCATTCAGCTCTTTTTGGATAAACTCAGCTTCTTCTTGAAAAATAATAGTAGTAGTCAATTCAAAATTTAAAGGCTCTCTTGGTAGCTCGTCAATCAAACGCTCAATGCCTCGCCCCCAATCTTTTTGATAATTTTTACCCCCCTCTAAATATGCCCAAGATTTGGGATTAAAAGGGCTGTTAGCTTCCGCTTCACCATAGTCTTTTTCTAAAGCATAAGATAAAGCTTGACGAACATTTTTAGTTAGTTGAGGATCACTGTTATTGAAAAATAGGGCTAAGTAACTGTCATAATCTAAGTCCCTAACTATTTCTAAATTTGGCCAATCACAAAGATCATGACAACTAGCTAGATCTAGTAAAATATCAACTTCTCCTTTTTGAAAAGCTAAAGCTGCAGCATCTTCAGTACCATAAAATCGGTAAATATATCGCTCTTTCGGACCATCAACCCTTAATTCTTCCAAATAATTACCACTAATTTTATAGTCCAACATTTCATATTGGCCAATGCCAATTAATTTGCTTGTATCGGGTAATAAAAAACGTTTTTGTGTGGTCGAGCGTAAAATTGGTTCTGCGACAGCCACTGAAAAAGGAGCAAAGGCTTCTGGTAACTTAAAAATTACATCATTGGGGGTAGTTACAATATTAACATCAACAAAATTATAATAAACATCTTCTGGGAATAATTCTTTGCCGTCTTGCCAAAACACCCCCTTCTTTAAAACAAAACGATATTGTTTGCCATCGTCCTCTACAATCCATTTTTCAGCTAACATTGGCTGAGAACTTAAATCAGGACCAATGCTGGTCAAACCAGCACTAAGTTGCTGTTTAATAATTATTGGTAAATTTGACAATGTATATTGACCAACTACAGCAATATAATTTTGCTTTTTAAAAGTTAAATTTTTCAACAGCAAGGGTAGTAGTACTGAAAAAAAAATTATTGTGGCCACAATCGAAGCTAAAAATACCCAACCATGACGACGAATATATAAGCTAATATACCAATAGAGTTTGCGCATAATTTAGTAGATCAATAACAATAAACTATTCACAATAAATAGAACCCCAAAAACAATAGTGGCATAAAAAAACAATTTTTCAACTCCCTTGCGTGTATGATAAGTTTCTCCTCCACTAGCGCCAAAAAGACTGCCGGAGCCACCTGCATTGCTTTGCAATAAAACTAAAATTATTAAAATCACAGAAATAATAGCTTGGGTGATTAAAAAAGACTTATTCATAAACTCCTATTTTACTTTATTTAGTTTGAGCTTGTCCACGTAACTCACGGATTACTGTTACTGTTACTGTACCAGGAACAACCACTTCTTTGGCTACCCGATCACGAATGCTGCTGGCCAATAAAGTAACATCGTCATCTTTGCTTTTCTCAGGAATTAAAATAACTCTCAATTCTCTTCCAGCTTGAACTGCATAAGCTTTCTTAACCTCATCATAAGAAGTAGCGATAACTTCCAAAGCTTCCATGCGCTTCATATACTCTTCATGATTTTCATAACGAGCGCCTGGTCTAGCACCAGAAATAGCATCAGCTATATAAACAGCTACTGATTCTGGACTAGAGAAAGGCTGATCTTCGTGATGTTCGGCGATACAAGCGATAACAACTGGAGAAATATTAAATTTTTTAGCAATTCTAATACCTGCTTGAACGTGATTTTCATCAGGATCCTCTGAAACCTTACCAATATCATGCAATAAACAACCAAGTTTAACGGTATTTACATCCAAACCTAATTCTTGAGCAATTTTAGTACCAATTTTAGTTTCTTCTATAGTGTGTTTAATTAAGTTTTGACCATATGAAAAACGATATTTAAACTTACCCAACATGGCAATTAAACCATTAGGAATATTGTAGACGCCAACTTCATGACAAAGTTTTTTACCAGCATCAAAAGTAATACGCTCAATCTCTTCAGTAACTTTTTCAACCACTTCTTCGATTCTAGTTGGTTGGATTCGCCCATCTTTAATCAAACGCTCCATTGCTACTCGAGCAATTTCTCGACGCACGGGATCAAAAGAAGATAACTTAATTTCGGTATTAGAAGTGTCTAAATCAATATCAACACCCGTCTTAAGCTCAAAAGCATGAATGTTACGACCATTTTTGCCAATAATTTTCCCTTTAATATCTTCTGAGGGAATATTTACCACTGACACTGTGTATTCGGCTACATAATCAGTTGCCCCATGACGCATAGCATCAATTAAAATTTCTCGAGCCTTATCATCAGCCTCTATCCTGGCCTGTTCTTCTTTTTCAGCTACTATTTTGGCCAAATCATTACTCAATTTTTTCTTTAAACCTTCAACTAATAACTCTTTAGCCTCTGCTTTAGAATAGCCCGATAATTCTTCTAATTTTTTAAGAACTTGACTTCTTGATTTTTCGATTCGTGCACTCTCTGTAACTAAATCTTCTTTCAGTTGGTCAATCCTTTTTTCCTTTTCTTCGATTTGATCAAAGCGATAATCTAGTCTATCCAACTTGTTTTGTAAGGTTCGTTGTTGCTCAGCTAATTCATGCTCTGTACGACGAGATTCTTTTTCCGCCCTAGAGCGCATTTCCAAAACTTCGTCCTTGGCCTCAATAATAATCTCTCTCGCTTTAGAGCGAGCATCACGAATAATGCTTTCTGCCTCCTGCTTAAGCTGAGGGTTGTATTGTTGTTTAGGTCTAGACCCAGGCTCGCTTTGAGTTTTTCTATCTTTACTCTTTTTGCTTGGAATCTGAGCTTCAGATTTGCTTTTTTCCTGTTTTTTTACTACTGGTTTTTTATTTTCGTCAACTGTTGAAAACAAGGTTGACAAATTACTAAAAAATGACATAAACATCCTTTACTTCTAAACAAAGCGCTTGCTAAAACTTTTGAAAAGAGGTCAAAACCCCTTAGTATTATTATCGAAAAATTGTAAGGAAAATAAAAATGCTATATATCTTAACTCTTGCATAAATAATAAATTAATTTCGATGTCTTAAGTTCTTTAATAATACCTGATCCAAAAGTCTTATTGATCAGCTTGTTTATTTAATAATGTTAGTATTAATGACTAATTGGGATAATTATATGCCAATGAGACAAGAAAGTCAATTTATTTACTACCAGAGTAAATAATAAAAACAGCTATATATCAGTCTTTTATTTCTTGTTTTTTTCTAGATCTTGCCAGATTTTTTTCTCAATTTCTTTTAGTAAAGTCTGATTATTTTTCAATTTATCTTTAGTGGCTTCTCGACCTTGAGCTAACACTTCATTGTTGTATTTATAAAAGCTACCGGCTTTTTCGATAATATTTCGATCAGCTGCTAAATCAATAATATCTCCCGTTCGACAAATGCCAGCTTCATCCATATCAAATTCAGCCATCTTAAAGGGAGGAGCTATCTTATTCTTTTTCACTTTAACACGATGGCGGGTGCCTACTACCTCATCTCCCTCTTGGATATTGCCGATTTTCCTAATATCTAAGCGCTGAGAAGCATAAAATTTTAAAGCATTGCCTCCAGTGGTGGTTTCTGGACTACCAAACATCACTCCAATTTTCATCCGAATTTGATTAGTGAAAATCATTAGGGTTTTAGTTTTATTTAAAGCAGCAGTTAATTTACGCATCGCTTGAGACATTAAACGAGCTTGAGTCCCCATTTGATGATCACCCATATCACCATCAATTTCTGACTTAGGCACTAAAGCCGCCACTGAATCTAAAACAATAATGTCCACTCCACCAGACCGAACTAAAGTTTCAGCAATCTCTAAAGCCTGTTCACCATAATCTGGCTGAGAAATTAATAATTCTTCTAAATTAACACCAATTTTTTCAGCTCGTACTGAATCTAAAGCGTGTTCCACATCAATAAAAGCTGCGGTGCCACCCTGCTTTTGCACTTCAGCAATAGCGTGCAAGCAGAGGGTTGTTTTACCAGAAGCTTCTGGACCATAAATTTCCACAATTCGACCTTTTGGATAACCCCCAATACCTAAGGCTATATTAAGAGATAAAGAGCCCGTTGAAACCACAGGCACTTTGGGCATGTCTTTCAATGACTCACCCAATTTCATAATTGAACCTTTGCCAAATTCTTTTTCAATCTGTGACATAGCAATAGCAACTGCTTGAGATTTAGCTTCTTTACCATCCTGAGCAACTGCTGATACGTCTTTAGCTTTACTTTTTTTAGCCATATTTAATTCTCCTTTTTTTATATTGCTTTTACTTATAACACCATCCGCAGTTTCGTGCAAATTACGCTTTTCATACTGGCTTTTACAAAAATATTCTAATAGTCAAAGTTTACAGAAAAGCTTACAAGCAGTAGAATCAAGTTTAATAACGGAGAGTAGTTCAGATGGCTAGAACGTACGCATGGGGTGCGTAAGGTCGCAGGTTCGAGTCCTGTCTCTCCGACACAGTGCCAAAAAAAAATTCAGGAAACTTATTCATAAGTTCTAATTTTTAAATTCCTAAGTTTTCCAACTCATACTCTTTGCTTAATTGTCCATGTTTAGCAGCATAATTAATTTGTAGTTGTGGATCTTTGTGATTGGCTTGATAAAAAACGTCCTCACCCTCTTTTTCATTAATTAAATCAATGCTGGCTTGATCGATAATCACAGCGTTGTCGGCAAAAAGAGTAGCAATATCTTTAGCCAAAATTGGGCTGGCGTGGTTTTCACAATCACAGGTTTTAGCAATATTTTTTAAAACATTAATATAAAAAGTACTTTTTGGCATTAATTTAATGGCTGCCACTGCTCCCATAGCTAAAGCCTCATCAAAATATTTTGATTGAGGTTGCAATGCCTGTTGAGGACAGACTAGCTGACAGATTGAACAACCATAACATAGATTTAAATCTGGATTGGCCTTACCATCTTGGATGCTAATTGCCTTAGCTGGACAAGCATTAGCACAAATACCACAACCAATACATAAATCCGGATCTAATACTGGTTTGCCAGCACTATGGATAGTACTCTTGCTTTTAGCAGACAACGCTCCCATACCCAAATTTTTAATCGCTCCACCAAAACCCGCACATTCATGACCTTTAACATGAGTTAAAACTATTAAATTTTTAGCTTCAGCCAAAATTTTGGCTACTTCAAATTCAAATTCAGCAACTTTTTGTTTTCGGTTAAAATCGATTTAAAACCCAGTTCTTTGATTGCTTCAATCAAAGGCTTAACATCTTCGGCCCTAAAAGCGTGAGGATTGCCTGGCTCACCAAAATGTAATTTTATTACTACCGGATGACCTTTGACTAGGCGCTCAGACAGTAGATTTTTCAGCAGATCTTTTTCTAAGTGAATGTTTGGAGAAAATTTGACTTTATTCATCTTTTTATCATAACATACGAACACTATGCTTAAAGAAAAAGATCAAGCTCCTTTAGATGTCATCATAATTAACGAAAAAGGTCAGAAAATTAGTCTTAAACATTTTTTTGGTCAAAAAATTTTGCTCTATTTTTATCCCAAAGACAATACTCCTGGCTGCACCATCGAAGCCTGTAATTTTCGCGATGCCAACCGGGAAATTTCCGCAAAAGGAATTCAAATTATTGGGGTCAGTAAAGACCCACAAAGCAGTCACCAAAAATTTAAAAATAAATTTTCCCTCAATTTCCCATTATGGTCTGATCCTGAACAAAAATTAATGAAAGCTTTTGGCGTTTGGGGTGAAAAAAAGATGATGGGTAAAGCTTATTTTGGCACTAAACGTAGCACTTTTTTAATTGATGAGAAGGGAAAAATCATTAAGGTTTGGCCAAATGTTAGGGCAAAACAACATAGTCAAGAAGTGCTTAATTATCTTGAGCTCTAAAACAAATTTTTATTGAGCAAAATCCATCATCTGTTCCTGAATTTGACTGAGATCTTGAAACATCACGTCAGCTGGAGGAGTAAAAATTGATTCCTCAACTACCCAAGGCTCGCAAACAAAATTAGCTGGATCGAAAGGACCAATATCTTCTGCTGGCAACAAATTTTCTTCAGGTGATTCTTCCATCATTTCTTCATCGAAAACATCACTGGCTTGATCTAAATCATCTTCTACAAAATTGTCTCGATTAGAAAATTTTGTTCCAACTTTCTCACCAACTTCCCAATTGTAAGTAAATTCCTCATCAATGATTGTCATCATGTGAGAATTCTCAACCATAACTTCAATTGCCATGCGTTCATTGTCAAAATAATAAGTGTAAGAATCCTCTTCATTTTTAATCTGACAAAGATAGCTGCCCTTTCTTTGGGCAATTAAGTCAGCAAACAATAAAGTGCCTTCTACTTCATTCTGTTGACCATCAGTAGTCATTTCTTCTTGCTGAATTTCTACCATTTGGTCTGTTGCCCGATCCATATCTTTATTTGCCTGGTTCTTATTAAAAAACACAGCAATAATCACCGCAATTGATAGTAATAATATTGCGCTAACTATCACGAAGGTCTTGTTTTTAGTTTCAGGCATGGTTTCAAGGGAATTTTCTTGCATAATTAAATTAATTATAGCACAAACCCTATCAAAAAAAATAAAGATGTCTGACCTGATTAGTTAATTAATTATTAATTGTGTTTCTGTTTTAAATAAACATTCTGATAATAAGTCTTAAGCGGAATAATTAAGGATTGTCCTAAACCACAGAGTGAAGCTTTTTCCATAGTATTAGCAATTGTTAAAATTTTTTGCCATAGCTCTTCATCGACTTTATTATCAATTAATGCCTGATCAACCAGACTTTTAATCTGTTTAGTGCCTTCTCTGCAAGGGCTACATTTGCCACAGCTTTCTTTTGCGTAAAAATTAACCCACATACTTAAAATTTCTAAAACACTTGTGTCGACTGGGTAAATAGTGATTGAAGCACAACCAGTCAACTGAGCTTGATTCAATTGCTCCTGATGCAAAACTGGGCCGCTGGCTCCGCCCCCCTCCTGCACAAAAAATTCTCCATCTGGATAATTATTTGTCGCCTTCAGTGCCTCCTCAACTGTTAAATCTCGATCTAAAGCAAAAACACCTTCATTTTGAGCATGATTAATAGTCACAAAGCGTTGATTTTGATATCCACCCTCAGCTGCAAGCGCAATGTCATAAAAAGTTTCAACATTATGCACTAACACTGGAACGCCATTAATGCCAATAATTGAGGGTGAAGGTGGTTTCACACGAGGCTGAATTTTTTTACCTTCAATACTGTTGAGTAAGGCTCCCGTCTCGCCCCCAATATAACTTGGCTTTCCCAAAAAAAGATTAATAGAATAGCCCTCAGCCAAATATTCTTTAAGTAAGGGATCAAGTTGCGCTTTTAATTGCTGGTAATAGTCAGCATTGAGATAAAAAAAACCATCTTTAGTTTCTAAAAAATCCATGGCCAAAACCATCGCTTGAAAAACTTTTTTGGGGAAATTGGCTAAAATATGCCAGTCTTTTTTTACATCAGGTTCGCCTTCACTAGCGTTGCAAAGCACGTATTTCTTTTCTGCCTGATGATCCTTCATTCGTCGCCATTTATCAGCTACAGGAAAAGCAGCTCCACCACGGCCTACAAGCTTCGCCTTAGCAATTTGATCAAGCAAATTGGATTCTGATAACATATTTTTGCATTTGACAATTGATTCTGATTATTCTAAAGGAATTTTTTCACTCAACCAAATTGAAACTTTTTCAAAAGCAGTTGGTTTGGGTTTTTCTTTAAGTAAAACTTCAGATAAAACTAACTCTAAATTTTCTTTACTTGGGTTCACCCCATCAATTAAAACCAAACTCAAACGATTGGGAAATCGCCCCAACTCAATCTGTAAAGTATCAAAGCCTTGTTTCTTTTCAAACCAAAAACGACCCATTTCGTACCATGCGTAAGCATCTTTATCGACATAAAAACCATAATTCGTCAACTTCACTGATACGTTGTGTGGAGGAATCATCGCAGTTACATAAACTAAGAAAACTACCGAAATTACCAAAGCTACAGGCAAAACTTGCCCAGCAAAAAATAAAATTAAAGCCACTAAAATGGCAATTATAAAAATAGTACTAAAAAATTGTTTGTTTCTTTTTTTAAATGGCCGAGCTGGCGCTTCCCAAGTAACTAGAGTTTCTTCTGGAATGGGTCGGTAATAGCCGGGAGCAACTTTGGATTTTTCTAAATCAACTGATTTAGGTAAATTAAGCTCCTGGCTAGCAGTGCTTGCCTCTTTCTTGGCTTCAGCAGACTTATTTTTGTCTGGGACAGTTTTACTTTGTTCGGGCATCAATAAAAAGTATAGCATTTTTTGCGAACAATGGGGAGATTTAACACTTTTTAACCAAAAACTTGTTATAATTGGGAAGTTTAAAAGCATTTTAAACAAATTAACAATTGGAGGTGTCGCATAGTGGTCAATTGCACTGGTCTTGAAAACCAGAGCCGCAAGGCTTCACAGGTTCGAATCCTGTCACCTCCGCCGAGAGTGAAAGACAGTTCGATACCCGCTGATTCACCAAGTCACCATAATCAACATTTGTTGTCATCGTGTATAATAATTACAGATGTCAAAAAGAACTGAAAAGGAAATCTCCTATCAAGAATTTTTATCTAACTTAAACCTTTTAGTAGGTCTTCCATTATGCCATGTAGATCCTTACTATCAAAAAGTAGACTTTCATTTTGGATCATTTGTTTCTAATGGAGAAGAAAATTCTGGAGACTATGTTTTATATATAAGTGGCTTTTGGGAAATTTTGGATTCTGGAAAAGAAGTAATTATAGAATCTGATTCTGAAGAAAAGAAAAAAAACTTTTTTGATAAAAAATTATTAAATTCAAAAATACAATCAATTAATGTTTTTAAGAAACCAAAAGAAATTTTTATTGAATTTGAAAATAAAAAAATTATTCATTGTATTGAAGAAGAAAATCGTTGGATTGAGATCCTAAAAAGAAATGGAGATTTGTTAAAGTCTGAAAAAGATAAATTTTATATTAGTAAAATAATTAATTAAAGTTTGTTAGCGCCACCCATAATGATGGCGCTAACAATAAAACTACAAACTAACTTTTATCGCTTCTTCTAAATCCACCTCCATTGTTATTTTTCCACTCTTCTGCTAATTTTACAATTTCTTCAAACTTCATTTTTTGACGATCGGGAATACCATGAAAGAAATTTGAAAATCTGCTTTTTTCTTGTAGACTTAATTTTGCTCCCCTTTCACCGCATGCTGCATGAAATCTCGGATTCTCTGATTGGTTGGGTTCGTGACCACGTTTCAGCCGTCTTTCTTTACAAGTTTTGCAAAAATTAGGCGGGTGATCCCAATCGGTATTGTATTTGATTGTATTTCCACAACCACCAGCACAGGGTTTTTCTTTCCATTTTGCAGCATCAGCTTTTTTCTTCTTTTCATTACATTCAAAACAAAATGAAAAGCTTTTACCTGGTGGAGACCAAACTAAATTGTTGCAAAAAGCTCCTTGACAAATTGAGGCCTTGAAACCTTTATCTCTTTTATTGCGACATGCTCCACAATAATCAGAAACATTGTTCCATCCTATTTTATAAAGAATGGTTTTGTTACAACCCATTTGCGCACAAGTCTTACTTAGTTCGATATTTCTGCACTCTTTACAATAACGCGGTCGATCGGTATTTGCTTTATATACAATCTCCTTTCTACATCTTTCACAATTAGTTGACCAAAGATTGCGATTGATGCCCGAACCTCCACAGGCACGACAGTCAAAAGTCTTCCCAGACTTTCGGTCATAAAAACGACCCGATCCGTTACAATTCCTACAAGATACAGTACCCATTACAACCTCCATGAAAAAGATATATTTTGTGACGATCATTAAATCCAATTTTTTTAGATTTAAAAAACGTCACAAAATAAAAAGTTGTTTGTTTTTTTAAAGAACTATCCAATCAAGATAATTCTTTGAGCGTTTCAAAGATTATCTTGATTTAGAACAGCGCATTATAACAAAAATAAAAAAAATTAAAAAAGATTTTGAAAGTTGATTGTCTAATATAAAATTATAGTTCCAATTTCATCCCACGCTCTCCGCCAATTTTTATCTCTAATTCTATTTACTAGTTGCGAAAAAGTCTCCCGATGAAAATGATAACTACCGCACCTAGAGTAGCGACAAGAATGCTATAAATGTTAAATCCTGTCACTCCGGTTTTATTGAAGAAATTCATCACATATCCACCGACAAAGGCTCCAACCACCCCTAGAACTATATCTCCAAGCATGCCGTTGTTGCTCTTCATAAAAACGCTAGCCAACCAACCGGCCAATGCCCCTAATAATATCCATAATAGTATGTTCATACTAATCTCCTTTTATTACTTAATATAAATTTATAAAACAATTTCTGTTGTACTTAGTTGTTGAAGTTTGAGAACTAATTCTTTTTTTGTATATGAGGAAGTAGATATTTTTTTATTTTCAAAAGTTCGCAAACCTTCAATGATTCTTCTAGCAAAAATTGCTTCACTTTTTCGCAAATTGCTAATCTTTATTTCATTTTCTTCAAAAGTTTTAGAAATTATAACCAACTGAGAGAAAAAAATTGTCGTATTTATGAGAACATTTGCGATGTTTCTAATATCTACACTATATACTTGCGAACTAAACAGCTCTCTAGTGATTATATTAATTCTTCCCTCTTCAATTACTAAGGTATCGGGAAAGAGATCAATCGGAAAAGCGTGCGAGGAAATACTAAATAAAATACGATTTGATTTTTTGACCAATTTATCAACTTTGATATTATCGGATATCTGATTTTCTAAAATCTACTTTCTTTTTGATTTTAAATTTTTAAGTATATAGCCTTTATAGGTTAATAAATTATTAATATTAAATTAATGTGTTTCAACATCATCTGGCGAAATTGGATAAATTAGTTCCAAAAGATAGATAAACCCCCAAGCTAAACTGAGATAAACTAGTCCTGCAATAATTGTTGACCACTCAAGAATGGAATCTCCCAACGCAAACGCTTTTAAAATTCCATTAAATGGAAGTACTAGCGCTGCAGTAATACTATAAATAAAATTGGTGAATGCAGAGGCTTGGCTCGCACCCAACACCTTCAAAATAACTCTAAATACCAGCAATACTTCGATTAACCCTAAAATGTACCAAATGACTTGCTTAAATCTGATAATCGTTTTCTTCTTTCTAAAAACTTTTTGCGGAGCCTCTTTTGAAACTGGCCCTTCTGTGTTTCCCATCGTTTTTTGGATAGGCTGTTGAGAGGTTTGGCTCCTAACTGTTGTTGCCTTTTGGGTTGTATTTAAATCACTCATATTAAATCCTCGCTTTCCTAGCTTTCTTAATTACTGTTTCTTCAGGTAAGTATTGAGTTAAAGCTTTTTCGACCAATAAAGTTAAAGTAGTCTCTTCGAGAATAGCTTTAGCTTTGGCGTGTTTTAAGATATCTTTATTGAGAAAGAGTGTGACCCTTTTGATTTCATCATTACTGTTATTACTTGTCATACTTATAATACTACAAGTATTTGAAGTAGTTGTCAAGGGTGAAGTGTGATGAAAAATGAGGCGCAACTATTGCATCAAATTTCTTCTTTTACTTATTCTTTTTCTTCACCCTTCCAAAGCAGTTTCTCAAACCTCATTACCTGCCCATCTTTAACAACAACACCTTCTTTTCTTAGAAGATTTATTTTCTTCTCAATAGCCTCGCCATCTCTCTCACCCATAAAACCACCAAGCCTGCCATCAGAATTTACTACCCGGTGACAAGGAACTTTAGGGGCATCGGGATTCCTTTTTAATACTTGCCCCACAGCCCGGTAAGCCTTCGTTCCCAACATTTCTGCCAACACCTTGTAAGTAGTAACCTTACCTTCAGGAACTTTTAGTAGAAGATCATAAACGCGCCCAGCAAAATCTGACATAAAAATATTATCTCATAAAGAGATAAAAAGCACTAACTAGTTAATAATAATGATATGATATGTCTAGTTATTATAAATAAGAATTGATATAGATTTATGAAAAAAACAATAATTATTTTAATCACTGCTTTAATTCTTTTATCAGCTGGATTGTTTTTCTTTTTAAACAATCAAAGGTCAGATCAAACACAAGATCAACTTGTACTGGAACAAACCCTTAGTATCTCTAGTCAATATGCCTCCCTTCGTTATCAAACAGAGCGTGTTTTACTAAATGTTACAGAATATAGTGGCTATGATGCTTGGAGTGATAACTTGTCTAAGATTATTAAAGAATGGGAGGTGCTGGAAGAAGATGCTTTGGCTTTAGAGAGTTCAGCAAATGAAATGGCTGAGGAAAAGCTAACTTTTAATCTTACTAGGAAGGCGTTCGCTTATAATTTAGAAGAAGCTGATCAAGTAATTAGTAGTGCTCCTCCACAAAAGCGCATTGCTACTTTAGCTAAATATTATGGAGTAGACGCTAAAATGGCCCAATTGATTCTTAACCAAACTGCAGATCAAATGTCTAGTGAAGCCTTTAGAGGAGAAGGTGATGTGTTTGAAAAATGCGAACAAAACTCAATGAGAATTAAAAATGGTGCTAAAGTCACTGTCTTTGTGGGGACAGTGGTAGCTACTGGTGGAGCTAGTGCCTTTGCTGCTTCTGGAGCGTTAGCGCAAACAGCCGTTGTTGTTTCTGGAGCTGATTTAGTTTTGGAGGTAACTGATGATGAAGCTAGGATTGCTCTGGGTGATAAAAACAAAGTGTCTAGTATGGTTAGTAAAATGCGCACAGTCACAGAACCAGCTGCTGGTATTTTAGCGATTGCTAATATCCCAGGAAATGTGTCAAAAGCCATTGATAAATTAGGTATTGTTAATCTTGGAGCTGATCAAATTAGATCAGTAGTACAAGATGAAAAGATTTTAGGTATTAGCATTAAAATTGATCAAAAAGGAGAAACTAAAACAACAATAGCTAGTTTAAGTAAAGAAGAATTGGCACAGTGGAAAGAAGACAATAATGCTCCTGACAGCACTCAAACTGCTGAAGAAATCATTGAGCAAGCCATCAGCAAAGCCTCAGTGGAAAACACAGAAGAAAAGGGTGAAGAAACGGAATCAGCAGAAGCTGACCAAGAGCAAGAAAATACCCAGGAAAATACCCATGAATCTACCGGAGGCTCCATTACGGCACAAGGAATGGCCGGCACTTATAGTGGCAGCGCGGCACTGCAGCATGTCGAAGAAGACGTAGAGGCTCCTGACAGTATACCGGTAACACTGCAGCTCAACGAAGCCGGCACAGGCACAGCGAATGTGAATGGCTATAGCGGTGATGCATATTACGCAGGTAACAAAGTTGGTTTTTCGGTAACGATGAAGGATGCTGGAGCAGTGGTCAATTGCAAGTTTGAGGGAAGAGCAAGTAAGAACGGTGGTCAAACTGTAATTAGTGGAAATATTTACTTTTCCATGATGGGCGTTACTTTTTCCTCCTATAGCTGGAGTGCGCAGAACTAAGTATCACTGCAAGATAAAACCTTACTAGAGGAAAAAACATTGGCAGAAAAATCAAAAAATGAAGATGCTAAGCCTTGGTGGGTTTATATTGTTGGGTGTGTTGACGGCACATACTACACCGGCATCACTCCAGATATAAATAAAAGAATTGAAAAACACAATTCAGGCAAAGGAGCAAAATATACTAAATTTAGAAAACCAGTTGAATTGCTCTATTATGAAAAAGATAAAAATAGATCGTGGGCCAGTAAAAGAGAAATTCAAATAAAAAAACTCACTCGCGATCAAAAAAAAGAACTAATAGACAGCTTTTACTCATAGAATAAAATTCTTATTTAGAAAGTTTTATATGACAAAAAGTAAAGTTAATAACAAACGTATGCGTCCCACAGTCAAAGCGCTAATAGTTCACAAGAAAAAAATTCTGATAGTTCACGAAAGAATTCGTGAAAATGGTATTTTACTTGATATTGTTGATTTCCCTGGAGGTGGTGTTAAATTTGGGGAAAACTTACATCAGGCCTTAATTAGAGAAGTTAAAGAAGAGGTGGGCTTGGATATTAAAATTAACAAAGTAGTCGGCGCTTGGGATTTTCTTTTCAATCCAGATAAAATAGTTGAAAAAAAAGCCAATCAAATACATTTTGTTTGCATTGGCTATCAATGTTCTGTTTTGGGAGAAGTTAAAATTGACACCAGCCTTAATCCAGCCAAATATGAAAATATCTTTGCCACTGAGTGGTGTACTAAAGAAGAAATCTTAGCAAAAAGCAGTAGATTTAGCAAAGATAAAAAAGAAGTAGTTAGGTCCTTAAATATTAAATAAACCTAAGCTTTTACTGAGTTATTGCTTTCCCTATAATTACTAGCCCAACTATATTACAATGAAAACAATGCTCAACAAGCAAAAACTGGTAAATGCTAGAAATCATCGCTCAACTTTGGCTTTTACCCTCATCGAACTCATTTTAGTTATGGCAATCATTGCTTGATTATTTTGATCTAATTTGACAGTCTGACTAGACTGAGGAATAGTTAATTCGCTAATATTTTGATAAAGATTGGTATTGGGTATAGGGAACACCCAGGATTGTTTTAGTCCTTTAGAATCAAAGTTTAAGGAAAAATACTGCATTAATTGCTTATTTTACTACAAGAGAGATCACTACTGCAAAAACATTCTCTAAAGTATAATAAGCTTAATGTTAATAGAAAAAGGCAATCTTAAAATAGCTAGTTATTTTTATCAAGAAAAACCAGATTTAGCTGAAATAGAAGCAGCCGATATTGTTTCTTTTAAATATCAAGTAGAAGGCGGTGTTTATATTCCCGAAAATATCGCTTGGTTTGGCGATCTAACTGGCATCACACAAGCTGAAGATTATATTCTTTCTAAAAGAGGCAGAAAGTCTTTAAAAAAAGCTCA
>JAAZKO010000014.1 GCA_012799795.1 Minisyncoccota bacterium
GCTCCAGCCAATGGTCCAGTTATCTTTCATATCATTGGTGGTTCCAGTTTTAACAGCTATCGGACGACCAGTATTCAACAAAGAATTGGCTCCAAAAGCCAAGAGACGAGCATTATTATCAGAGAGAATGTGATTAATTAAAAAGGCTTCACCCTCTTCAATAATCCTTTTACCCTGAGTTTGCTTATGTTCAAAAAGTACTCTTCCATTATTATCTACTACTTTTAAAATAGCGATCGGTTCAACTTTCCGACCACCATTGGCAAAAATGCTGTAAGCAGCAGCTAAATCAAGCATATAAACTTCACCGCCTCCTAAAGTTAGAGCTAAGCCAAAACGCTGTAAGTTTTCTTTACTTGGTTCAAAAGTTTTTAAACCCATGTCATAGGCTAAAGTTAAAAACCCCTCCAAGCCAACAGTTGCTAAGGACTTAACCGCAGGAATATTTAAAGAACTACCTAGAGATTGACGCAAACTCACTGGACCACGAAATTGACCATCATAATTTCTTGGTGTATATGGTTTTTCTGCCTCATTACGAGCAAAAGTGGTTTGCACATCCATTAACATGCTGGCTGGAGTAAAGCCTCGCCTAAGCATCGCTAAATATGTAATTGGCTTAATAGCTGATCCAGGTTGTCTGAGACCGTCAGCCGTTACATTAAATTGACCACCGATCTCTTCATTAAAGTAATCTTTGCTACCCACCATAGCCAATATTTCTCCGGTTTGTGGCTGAACTGCCAAAGCCGCTCCGTTACTAATTTCATATTTTGCAACTGCCTCCACTTCTTCCGTCACCACTGTCTGAGCTAATTCCTGCAATTCCCAATCTAAAGTAGTGGTCACATTTAGACCACCTTTCATCAACAACTCTTCGCCAAACATTTCTTCAAGTTGACTTTGCACATAAAAAACAAAATGTGGAGCTTTAATTTCACTGATGCTTCGATCAAAGGTCAAATTATTAAGTTCTTCGAGCGATTGTTCATATTCTTCACTAGAAATATAATTATTTTCTTTCATGGCTTTCAAAACTGCTTGTGTACGCATTTTCCAAAAAGGTTCGCCATCTTTATCTAAACGAGCAGAGTAGGGAGAATAAACACTGGGTCGTTGTGGCAATCCAGCTAAAAAAGCGCTTTCAACAGTACTCAGCTCACTCATCGGCTTATTAAAATAGGTTTCAACAGCAGTTGCCACTCCCCAAATATTGCCACCATAGGGCGCTTCATTAAGATACATGTTTAAAATTTCATCTTTATTAAATTTTCGCTCAATTTGAATCGATAAAACCAATTCTTTAAACTTGCGAATAATTGTCCGTTCATTTGTTAGCAAAGCATTTTTTACCAATTGTTGAGTTAGGGTAGAACCACCCACCACTCTGCCTCTAAAAAGAAAGTTGTAAGGAATACGCACAATGGTTAAAAAATCAAAACCCCGGTGTTTATAAAAATCACGATCTTCAATCGCAACGGTGGCATTTTTTAATACATCGGGAATATCTTCTATCTTGCTGGCTTGACGGCGTTCTTCTTGAAACAAATCATATAAAAGTTCGCCGTCACGATCATAAATTTTGCTACTATAACCTTCTCTTCTAATCACTTCTCCAGGTTTTGGTAAGTCTTTGGAAAACCAAATAAACATTAGAAAAAAAGCAATAATACCAAGTACCACTAAAGCACAAAAGGCCACTGCAATAATTCGCCAAGTTTTAATTTTTTTCAGTCTCTTTTCACTTGGACTTAATTGTCTTCTTCGTGATCGACTTTTTTTTGGCATAATTAAATATAAAAATTTTTCCCAATAAATAGCTAACTTAACCTTGATGCGTCTGAGCAACCATTGCAAACGTCTCCACAGAGAGATCTTTCTTTTTGGAGCTTGAGGCTCAATTTCTTTAACCACCACCGCTTGCTCAGATAAATCCTGCATGTCGTCATTCTACCAAACTTGACCTCATGCTACAATAAAACAATTCTATGTCAAATAAACTAAATACCAATCCTAAAGAAATTGAAAAAGTACTTAATCGTGGTGTTGAAAACATTTTACCTAAAAAAGATGCTTTAGCTAAACTAATGAGTGAAAGAGTAATCACTCTTTACCTGGGAATTGATCCAACAGGCTCGCAATTACATCTTGGTCACAGTGTGCCTTTGCGAAAATTGCAGGACTTCGCCGAACTCGGTCATAAAGTAATTCTATTAGTTGGTAATGGCACCGTAAGAATCGGTGATCCCTCAGGTCGTGACCAAAGTCGACCAATGCTTAGTGATGAAGAGATCAATGCTAATTTCGCTAATTGGCAAAGACAGGCTAGTAAAATTTTAGATTTTTCGCTAATTGAAATTCGCTATAATGCTGATTGGCTTGATCAATTAACTTACAGTGATTTACTAAAATTAATGGCTAAAGCCACTGTCCAACAATTGCTGGAACGAGACATGTTTCAAGAACGAATGAAAAAAAATCTGCCAATTCATGCTCACGAAATTATCTACCCTTTACTTCAGGGTTATGATTCAGTGGTGATGGGCGTTGACTTGGAGATTGGTGGTAATGACCAAATGTTTAATATGATGATGGGTCGTCAACTACAAAACATTTATCATCAAAAAGAAAAATGGGTGTTAACTACACCATTAATTGAAGGCACTGATAATCGAAAAATGAGCAAGTCATATAAAAACTACATCGCTCTCGAAGACGAAGCTGTAGATGTTTATGGCAGAATTATGAGCATTAATGATGATTTGATTATTAAATATTTTGAGGTCTTAAGCAGAATAGATTTAGCAGAAATTGAAGCAATGAAGCAGGCTATAGA
>JAAZKO010000015.1 GCA_012799795.1 Minisyncoccota bacterium
ATAATCAGAACTTGAAAAAACTCTCCGAGCTTCAGTAATTTTGCCTTTATTTTGACTGACAAGTAAAAGCTGCATGATTAATTATCTGCCCATCATTCCACCCAAACCGCCTGTCATTGATTGCAATTTTTTAGCTGCAATTTCTTGAGATTTTTTTATCGCTTTATTGAGAGCATTAACTAAATCAGCACTATGAATCCCTTGAACAGAAACATCTTTAATTTTCTGGTCACCAGCAATAGTTACCACTATGTCTCCCTCTTCAACCACAATTTCTTCTGCGGCTAAATCTTTTTGCATTTGCTTAGCTTGTTTACGTAATTTATTAAGATCGCCTAATTGACCTAATAAACCAGCTTTATCTGTCATATTTTCCCTTTTTTTAATAATTCTTAATAATTAGTATAAATAAGATTATATCAAAACATCTTTTGCTGTCTCTAGCAAATCATTCTTTTCCGCTTCCGGTGCTTTACTTAAGATAAAATCAAACTGCAACTTTTCTCCCAACAAACTTTGACAGCTTTGATCCAATAGGGTTTGATATTTTTGCTGTTCTAATTGTTCTTTATGAAAATCATAAAAAACCAAAATGCGCGCTGTTCCATTAATAAGCTCTTCTAATCTGCAAGCCCTTAGTAGCGCAGATAAAGAAAAATTTTCCTTAGCAACGAATTCTAATAGTTTTTGCCACAATTCATTTGGGGAAACGGTGGATAATGAAGAGCCTGAATTTTTTACTGGGTTTTTTACTAAATTTTTATCTTTTATAATCTCGCTACTCAAAGTATCTATTTTTTTTACTTCAATTTGGCTTTTTTTTTTGCTTTTGCTGAAGATTGTTTTTTTTGATAAGAGAGAGTTTTGATTATTTTGCTCAGAATTGTCTTGTTTTTTTTCCTGCTCTTTTGATCGATCAATAATTGCTAAGAAAATTAATTCTAAGGCTAAAAAATTAATAGGTAATTCTTGTTGTAAATTACTCACACTTAATTCTTTAAGCAAAAATTGATCAATTTTAGCTTCAGTAAAAGCTGCACCTTCTTTGATACCTAAATTAATTAATAAATCATTGTGTAGGAACTCTAATAGATCCTTGTAAAAATCTTTTTGTTGATAATTTTTTGACCTTAATTCTTCAAATATTAAACTAATTGCTTTGACATCCTTGGCCAATAATAAAGACAAAAGTTCTTTAATATAAATTAAATTGTCTTGACCCAAATAGGCTTTAAGCACCTCCATTTGTAATTTTCCACTTTGACAAGCTAACTCCAAATTTTTAACAGCATCACGAAAACTGCCGTCGGCTCGATGGGCAATTTGAATTAGGTCCTCTTTTTTATATTTAATTTTTTCAGCTTTTAACACTCTTTCTAGCGATCTAAGTATTTCTTTTTCGCTTGCTTTGTGAAAATTAAGTAAAGTACAACGAGAAATTATTGTGGCTGGTAATTTTTGTAATTCAGTAGTGGCTAAAATAAAAACCACATGAGGTGGCGGTTCTTCTAGAATCTTTAAAAAAGCATTAAAAGCTTCGGTGGTTAACATGTGCACTTCATCTAGAATATAAACCGCCATTTTGGCACCTTGGGGAGGCAGAGCTATTCTCTCTTTCAAGAGTCTAATGTCATCAATGCCACGATTGCTGGCTGCATCTAATTCATGAACTAAAAAAGATTGCCCTCGATAGACTTTTTCAGCTAAACTCGAATTAGAATCTGGTTCTTGGAAAATCAATTGCTTTTTTTTCTTAGAGCTTTTGCCAAAATAAAGCTGATCAACTAATTCTTCATTTTTTGGATCATTGAGTAAGAGCGCTAAAATTCTTGAAGCAGATGTCTTACCAGTTCCCTTGGGTCCGGCAAAAATTAAAGATTGAGGAATTTTCCCAGCTTTCATCATTGCTTCTAAACTATTTCTAACCTGAACAATGTCAAGTTCTGCAATGATTTTTGGACGATATTTACGATGCCAAGCCATACTCTTTTTTAGTTTAACATATTAAAAAAATTAGTGATCATCGTGATGATAACCCAGAAGATGCATCAAACCATGTTCTAAATAAAAATTAATTTGATCATCAACTAATCTACCAAAACGTCGGGCAGTTTTAACTGCTTCTGGAAAACTAATAACAATATCACCCAAATGGGGAGCTAAACCTTTTGGTAGCGGAATGTCTTGCAATTGATTTTTATCATGCTGAGGAAAAGATAAAACATCGGTGGTACCAAAATGACCGAGTTCTTCCTCGTTAAGCTTTTTAATTTTCCGACTGCCAACTACGGAAATGTCCACTTGAGCGTGATCAATACCATGTTTAATTAAAACACGCTTAACAGTTTCTCGCAGCTGTTGCCGTTTGACTGGATAACGAGAACCAATATATAAATTAGATTTAATCATAGTTATTTATTAAGCAGAGATCCTGGCTGCGAAGCTAATATCAATTGGACCTAAAGGTATTTCATCATCTGGATCATCGACAAAAAGCAAAATTACTCGACCTCGACTGTTATTCGACCAAACTCTGCCTTCTCTAATTATTTCTGGAGATCCACCAAATTGTTTTTGCACCCAAGCTGCGGGTCCAGCATCAGCTATCACTCCCACCACTGCTACTTGTTCACTGGGATTAATCATAATCATTTTTCGATATTTATACCAAGATTTTAATTCTGGATAATCTTGATTCCAATTGGGTAAATACATCAGTTGCACAGCAAAATAATATTTTTCTTTTAAAATAGCTTCTTCAGTTAATTCTCCGGCTTCAGTAAACCAGGAAAAAGCTCCTCGTTTGGACGCTATCCCTGCCTCTTGATAAGCATCATGTTGATCTAAAGTATCCCCAGGATAACGCAATAAGTGTTGTTCAGCTCCCATAATCCCAATACTATGATTCAATTTTTTTCCCTCAATTTCATTCCTAACATCAAAACCTAAAATTAAGCTTAATTGCTGCTCTAAATAGAGTTGGCTTTCGGTTTCTAGATGACCAGCCGGCCCATTAACACAAGAATTTAATTTGGCAATAATTTCCTGATACTCAGTGGCTGACAAATCTAAAGCTAAATCATTATTTTCTTTTTGACTGTTTTTAGCATAAACAGCTTTATCAACTAAAAGCTCATTGGCTATTTGAGGGTTAACCATTGCCATTTGACCGGCAACAGCTAAACCAGCCACCAGTTGTTGAGAACCATCTTTCAAGGTTTTTGTTTTTTTATTACTCATGTTTTTCAATTTTTTTACTAGCTAAATCTAGTCTTTTAATAATTAAATCACTACCTAAAACCAACATTGTTTCAAACAAAGGTGGGGTGGCCGTCCTACCCGTCATGGCCACACGTAAAAACATGAAATATTGACCTTTGTGCCAATCATTTTTTTCTTGTAGCTTGCGAATAGCTTTTTCTAAACTATTTAGATCAAAAGCGTTTAGTGATTCAATTGCTAGTTTACTTTGCTGAATTTGTTCTTTAAGTAAATCTTGCTGATCTTTAGCTTTTTTAAACAAAAGCTCAGCTGGATAATCAATTTCCTTATAGAAAAAATCTGTTAATTCTGCAAAATCAGCTAATGTTACCATGCGCTCATAAACTAAAGCTAATATTTTCTCAAATTTTTCTTGAGGAAACTCTTCAGGAATAAATGCTTTTAAACGTTCTTTTAATTCTTTTTTATCTAACCGTCTGATGTAGATTCCATTCAACCAATTTAACTTTTTAATATCAAAAATCACTGAATTCATACTTAAGTCTCTAGGATCAAATTCATTGATGTATTCACCTAAACTCATCAACTCTCTTTGATCTTTGGCGGACCAGCCCAGAATCATCAAGAAATTAAGTAACGCTTCTGGTAAATAGCCACGATCCAAAAAAGATTGAGCTGAAACTGTCCCTTTACGCTTACTCATTTTCCCTTTGCCGTCGGGGTTTAAGAAGAGAGGGAAATGAGCAAATATTGGTAAAGCCCAATCAAAAGCCTGATAAAGTAAAACATGCTTGGGAGTAGAACTAATCCACTCTTCCCCTCTCATTACATGACTAATTTTCATTAAATGATCGTCTACTACTACTGCCAAGTGGTAAGTAGGATAGCCATCAGATTTTAACAATACTTGATCGTCAACTTGACCTGAATTAAAAGTGATTTCCCCACGCAACAAATCTGTAAAAACAATTTCTTGATTTTCTGGCACCTTTAGGCGAATTACGTAGCTCTCTCCAGCGCTTAATCTCTTTTTCACTTCGTCTTCATCTAAATGACGACAGTGTTGATCATAACGTGGCGCCTGATGTCGAGCTTGTTGTTCCTGACGGACTTTTTCCAAACGCTCTTTTGAACAAAAACAATAATAAGCTCTACCTTTTTTTACTAATTCTTCGGCTTTTTCCTGATAAAGTTTTAGACGTTTAGATTGAATATATGGACCATAAGCCCCATTTTTTCCTGGACCTTCATCCCAATCTAAGCCAAATTTCTTAATAATTGACTGAATTTGTTCCACCCCGTCAACTACCTCCCTAGTTTTGTCTGTATCTTCAATTCTTAAAATAAATTGACCATGATGTTTTTTAGCAAAAGCGTAATTTTTTAATAAAGTGGCCATACTAGCCACATGCATTTCACCAGTAGGGCTCGGTGCCATTCTAGTGCGAACTGGCGACTGATTTTCTTGCATAATTACTCTCTCTCTAAATAATTAGTATGAACAGCACTAACATATGCTAAAAAGTCATCATCTCCTTTAAATACATAAATTGGCTGCAAAAAAGCCTGGTATTCAAAATCATCAAAGTAAGCTAATTCTACACTGCGCACTACTGCTCTTTCCAAATTCTGAGCACTGACAATATAAACTTCTCCAGCTTGAACCATTTTCCAAGCAGATTTTATTCCTCTCAATGGATAAGTTTCAAAAGTAAGATAGTCCACTTCATGATAATGATAATCAATCTCTACTATGGAATCATTAGCAGAAAAAGCGGCACTAATAACTGCCGAAATTATTCCTTTTTTACCCTGAGGAGTATAAAGAGGGTAAAGATCATCAACTGCTACCCGATTTAAATCAACCTTAACAAAGTCGGCATCAGATAAAGAAAGAGCCGAATTTAATTCTCCTCCTAAGGATTTTTTATAATTAATCACCCCAGAACTACTAGCCACATCTTTGGGCATTAAACCAGCGTGAGCTAAAAATTTTTTAACCCGATCAACCGCTTCAAATTCCTCTGGCAAACGCCGCTTTTTGTCTGTTATTAATAATTCTGGTTTAGCTAAATAATTACTACTGATGGAAAAATTCAAAAAATTAGCATCAATTTCCATGCCCATGTCTAGGGGTTGAGTTTTGGTAAATCGATAGAGTTCGCTAGAAATTATCTCTGGGGCAAAAATAAAACCATATTTTGCAGCAATTTCCTTAACTTTTTGATCGGTTAATAAACTAATTGCTGGTTTTGGCATAAAGTAAATTTTAATTTGATCAACTGGGTCAGTTAAAGTTCCTGCCATTTCTAAAATATATTCTTTTGGTTTTTGATTATCTTCTTGTACAGGAAAGTTTAGTCTTGGTAAGATACCAAACCCAACAGTTGGTGGAGGTGGCCCCGGCGGATGAGTTCTATTCCAGTAATCAAGGAAAACATTCCATAAAACCCTTCCAAGCATTAAAAAAACCAAAGCAATGGCTAAAAATTTTAGGCCTGCTCGACTGAAGTAATTAATATTACTTAAAGTTGGTTCGGTGCTGGTATTTTTCTTGACAATTTTTTGATTGCTCATAGAAATCTGCTTATTAGTATAATGGCTTACTCCAGACTATTCAAGCTTTTAAAAATTAAGATTTACTAAACTTTTTTCAGGCCGAACAAATTGATAAACATTAAAAATCCAAGCCAATAATTTTTGTGTATCGCTGTAACGATCTTGGCTATTCATTAAGCTAATTAAAACCTCTCGACCATTGCGTTCAACCAAAGTTACTAAAACTTCACCAGCCCAATCTGTGGTTCCCGTTTTCACTCCTTTTATTCCACCTAGTCTTCCTAAGAGCTGATTGGTGTTAAATAACTGATAGGCAGTAGTTGTTTGCTTAGTATTAGCTTCATTCTGAGAATTAATTTCTAAATAAGGAGTGGCCACAAGTCCTCGCAAAAAATCATTTTTCAATAACTCCCTGGCTAAAACATTAAGGTCTCTGGCGCTGCTCAACTGATCAAGTTCATCTAAACCAGCAGGGTTAAAAAACTGACTGTCAGCTAGATTTAGTTCTTGAGCTTTTTTATTCATTGATCCAACAAAAGCACTCAAACCACCCGGATAATTATTGGCCAAAATGTAAGCGCTGTCATTGGCTGAAGCCAACAATAAAGCAGCTAATAAATCTTTTGCTCTTAATTTTTCGCCAGATTGGGCATTAATTTTATTGCCAATTATTTTAGCTTCTGTCTCTACAATTAGTAACTCATCTAATTGGTAGTGCTCAATTGCCACTAAAGCCGTCAACATTTTAATGGTGGATGCTGGATATAGCTTAGCTCGAGAATTTTTTTCATAAAGTAAGGTAGAACTCTCTAAATCAAAAGCATAAACACTTTCCGCAGTCAAATCTAAATTTTCCCAAAAATGATCTTGATTGACGTCTGGATTCTTATAAATAGCAACAAAATCCAGGGGCCTCAGATATAAAGCTTGTTTTTCGATTTTTTTCTCTGGATAAAAAAGCAGGATTAATGTTAAGAGTAAAGAAAGAGCAATTAAAAACAATAATAGCACTCGCCAAGATAAGTTTTTCACTTCTCAATTCTAACTCGATTTTTGATCTGCTGTCACGCCCAATTTCAATTCTGCCAGCTGCTCTGCACTAACGGGGCTAGGTGCATCCATCACACTAGTTCGACCGCCAGCAGTCATTGGAAAAGCCATGG
>JAAZKO010000016.1 GCA_012799795.1 Minisyncoccota bacterium
ATACCATAAATATATTGATGAGAGAGGGTTTTTTGCTCAAGTATTAGAACCCACCAGAATTTGCCAACAAATTAATGCCGACTTTAAAATTAAACAAGTTAATTTATCTGTCTCCAAAACTAAGGTGCTTCGTGGTTTGCATGCTGAAAACTGGAATAAATTAATTACTGTTTTAAGTGGCCGGGCTCAATTAGTTGTTGCTGACACTAGAAAAGATTCGCCTACTTATAAAAAATTAGTTTATTTCGACTTTGACGCTGATTTAAATAGTCAATGGGGGGAATCTCTCTACATTACTGCAAAATTGGGCAATTCCATTTGTGCTATAAAAGGTCCCGTATATTATCTTTATGGGGTTGATCAACTTTATCAGGATCGGAAGAACAGCGACGATCAAGCGATTTCTCTTTTCGATCCAGAACTTAATATCAATTGGCCTTTTGCAAAAGAAAAGATGATTGTCTCTAAACGAGATCTAAACAGCATTAGTTTAAAAGAACTTGAAGCAAAGGATTAAGATGGCAAAAACTCTCCTCGTTACTGGTGGCGCCGGATTTATTGGCTCTAATTTCGTTCATTATTGGCTAAAACATCACCCAGAAGATCGAATCGTCAATCTAGATGCATTGACCTATGCGGGTAATTTAGAAAATTTGACAGCGGTAGAAAATAAGAGCAACTACCATTTTGTAGAAGGAAATATTTGTGATCGACAATTAGTTAATCAATTAATGACTGATATCGACATTGTTGTTCATTTTGCGGCCGAATCACACGTTGATCGCTCTATCCTCGATCCCGCCATATTTTTAGAAACTAATGTAATTGGTACCCAAGTGTTGCTTGACGCTGCTCTAAAAAAGAAAGTTGAGCGCTTTCATCATATCTCCACTGACGAGGTGTTTGGCGCTCTAACTCTGGACAGTCAAGAAAAATTTGATAGAAATACTGCTTATAATCCTCACAGCCCCTATAGTGCTAGTAAGGCCGCTGCCGATCATTTAGTTAGGGCGTATGGCGATACTTATGGCCTGCCTTTTACTATTAGCAATTGCTCAAATAATTATGGTGAGTATCAATTTCCCGAAAAAATGATTCCCTTAGCCATCACTAATTTAATTGATGAAGAAAAAGTACCGATCTACGGCGATGGTTTGTATGTCAGAGATTGGCTTTATGTACAAGACCACTGTCGAGGGATTGATGCCGTTTTAGATCGGGGAAAAGTTGGCGAAACTTATTTATTTGGTGGTCTTTATAAAGACGTTAATAATCTTGAATTAATTAAAATGATTATCCACCTTATGGACAAAAATGAGGATGCTATCGAAATGGTCACAGATCGACCTGGTCATGATCGACGTTATAGTGTCGATTTTTCTGCTAGTGAAAAAGCCCTAGATTGGCGACCAAGTCTTGATTTAGAAACTGGAATAAAGCAAACTATTGATTGGTATCAAAATCATCAAGCTTGGTGGCGACCTCTAAAAGAAAAAAATCAGCAATATTTTCAAAAACAATATGCTAAAAACAATGGATAAACAAATAATTTTAGGCACTGGTTTAAATGGCTTAGTTGGCTCAAAATTTGTTAGCGACTTTGCCGATCATTATCAATTCGATAATTTAGATTTGCGAGACTCCCAACGTCCAGTCGACATCACTAATCAGGAACAAGTAGATAGGGTAATTGCTCAATCAAAAGCAAAATTTTTAATTCATTTTGCCGCTTTTACCAATGTGACGGCTGCTTTTGAACAAAAAGAAGATAAAAAAGGATTGTGTTATCAAGTTAATGTTGAAGGAACTCGAAATATTGCTCTTGCTTGTCAAAAATTTAACAAACAGCTAATTCATATTTCAACTGCTTATGTTTTTGATGGGCAGAAAGAAACTTTGTATACAGAGGAAGATCTGCTCTCCCCAATTGAGTGGTATGGTCAAACAAAAGCTTGGGCAGAGGAAATTGTGCAAGCAACTGACAATTTGACATGGACCATTCTGCGCATTGATCAACCATTTCGCTCTGATCCGTTTCCTAAATTAGATGTGGCTTGGAAATTAATTAAGGGGATGCGCGCTGGCAAAATTCATCCACAATTTAGCGATCATTTCTTCGGTCCAAGTTATATTGATGATTTTGCTAAAGTTCTAGACGCAGTTATTCGTTTAAAATTAACTGGTTTATTTCATGCCACCAGTGGTGAACAATGGACTGATTTTGCCTTTGCTCAAGCTCTCTCACAAAAGCTGAAAATTGATTATCAAGTAGAAGCTGGGAGCTTAGCAAAATATTTAAAAACTAGTCAGCGCCCTTACCAAAAAAATACTGCTCTGTCAGTTGAAAAATTAAAATCAGTTTTGGATTTTGACTTAAAATCAATTAATTCAGCTATTAGTGAAATTAGAGCTTAATTCTTAAATAAATTTCTAATCTTTGGGCAAATTTCTTGATTGCTTTTTATAAACTTCAATTTTTTTTGGATCACCAGACAATAAAACATCAGGCACAGCCCAAGTTTTATATTTTGCTGGTCTAGTATATTGTTCTGGACCGGCCAAACCGCTTATAACGTGTGATTCATCCAAACCACTCTCTTCATTACCCAATGCACCAGGAAGAAGGCGAATAAGCGTATCAGCAATCACTGTGGCAGCTGGTTCACCACCTGTAAGCACATAATTGCCAATCCTAATTTCCTCATCAACTAAATATTTAGCCACTCGTTCATCCACTCCTTCATAGTGCCCACAAATAATCGTTAGTTCTGTTAATCGACTCCAATCTCGAGCTATTTTTTGCTTAAATAATTTACCCTTGGCAGAAGTCAAAATAATTTTTTTATTAATACTTCCTTTTTTTTGCTTAAGACTATGCAGTGCCAAATCGATTGGCTCAATCATCATCACCATGCCCGGACCACCACCAAAAGGTCGCTCATCAGTTGTTTGATGTTTATCTTTGGCAAAATCACGTAAATTAATTACTCGATAATTTACTAGTTTCTTCTCCTTTGCTCTTTTCAAAATCGAAGAATTTAAAATATTAGTAAAATATTCAGGAAAAATAGTTAAAAAATTAATCTGCATCTGTTTCTCTTACTGGCGTTATATTATGCTAATCATTATAATACAAATATAAAATTACTAGGAATCTGAGAAATATGACAATCACAATTATTGGCACAGGTTTTGTAGGAGTAGTTTCTGCAGCAGTTTATGCTTCGCTAGGCAATCGAGTAATCGGTTTAGATATTGATCAAAATAAAATTAATAAGTTAAAAAAAGGTCAAGTACCTTTTTTTGAGGCAGACTTAGAAGAGCTTTTAATTGAACAACAAAAAGCCAAAAGATTAACTTTCACCACCTCTTATCAGGAAGCTATTAGTCAAAGTGAAATTATTGTCATTGCAGTTGGCACTCCTTCTGCACCTGATGAGACTGCTGATTTGCGTTACGTCATGAAAAGCGCTGAGAGTTTAGCCCCATATTTGCAAAAAGATGCTATTGTTGCCATCAAATCCACTGTCCCGCCCGGAACTTTGGAAAAACTAATCAAAAAAATTAAAAAACAAAGTAAAGTTAAATTTTATGGCGCTTCTTTACCCGAATTTCTTAGAGAAGGTAGTGCTGTTTATGACACCTTGCACCCTGATCGAATAGTAATTGGTGCACAAGACGACTTTGTTTTTAAGAAACTAGATCAACTGTATGAGGTATTTAAAGCGCCAATTGTGCATTGTAGCGTTGCTTCCGCACAAATGGCTAAATATACGGCCAACACTTATTTAGCGACTCGTATCACTTTTATTAATGAAATTGCCAATCTTTGTCAAAAAAATGGAGCAGATATTGAGGAGGTCATTAATGCTATTGGACTTGACCAAAGAATTGGTCAACATTATTGGTATCCTGGTTTAGGCTATGGAGGTTCTTGCTTCCCTAAAGATGTAAAAGAACTGGCTGCTTATTCAAGAACTGTGGGTGAAGAAGGCAATTTGATGAATAAGATTAATGAAATTAATAAACAACGAATTTTTGATTTATTAATCGATTTTGAAAAAAAAGTTAATGGTTTTGCTGATAAAAAAATAGCGGTTTTAGGTTTATCTTTTAAACCTAATACTGATGATATGCGAGAGGCTCCAAGCACCAAAGTAATTCCTTATTTAATTAGTAAAGGTGCTTCAATCAAAAGCTATGATCCGATGGCCAATTATGAAGAATTTACTAATGAAAAGCACAAAGAACACCAACAAGTAGCAAACGTCAAACAAGCTATTAAAGGAGCTGATGCCATTTTTTTATTAGTGGAATGGCCAAAGATTGTTAATTTCCCTTTCCCTGAGTTTAAAGAAAAGAGGCCACAAACTATTTTTGATTGTCGTAATCAACTCGATCCTGACGAAATTAAAAAAGCTGGCTATCAATATGTGGGTATTGGAAGGTCTTAAATGGCTAATAAAAGTCAAACTATTTTAATTACTGGTGGCACGGGTTTTGCAGGCAGTCATTTAGTGAAGGCTTTAATTAAACAAGGCTATAGCAATATCCATCTTACTGCTTATCGAGATCAGCCAGGCTTTTTAAATGATTTAATAGGTGGTGACCGCATTCACTCACTTGATTTAACCGATCATCAAAAAACTAAAGATTTATTTAAAAAGCTAAAACCTCAACAAATTTATCATTTGGCTTCTTTAGCTAATGTTGGTAATAGTTTTAAACAAGAACAATTTATTCTAGAAACTCACCTTAAACTACAGCTTAATGTGTTAGATGCTATGAAGGAACACAGTCCTGAGGCTCGCCTTTTGAGCATTGGCACAGCCCTTGAATATCAAGTTAGTGATCAAGCTTTAGATGAAAATGCCCCAATCGGACCCAACAATCCCTATGCTCTATCAAAAATGATTCAAGATTATTTAAGTTATTCTTATAGTCAGAGTGAAAATTTAGATATCGTTCGCGCTCGACCCTTTAATCACATCGGTGAAAGGCAAGCGCTGGGTTTTGCCATTAGTGATTTTGCTAATGAAATTGTAAAGATCGAAAATGCTCAAAGTTCAATAATAAAAGTTGGCAACTTATCTGCTATTAGAGATTTAACTGATGTTAAAGATATGGTGCGAGCCTATATTATCTTGATGACAAAGGGCATCCGGAGCGAAGTTTATAACATAGGTTCGGGAATTGGCTACGGTATGGAGGATATTTTGAAAAAGTTAATTGATTTAGCAGAAATTGAAGTAGAATTAGAAATCGATCCTGAGCGTCTCCGACCCATTGATCGACCAGTATTAATTTGTAACAATAATAAAATTAAAAATTTGGGTTGGGAAACTCAATACACAATTGAGGATACCCTAAAAAGGGTGCTAGATTGGTGGCGCAAGCAAGGCAAAACAGAAACTAAGGAAAGGTAAAAAGATGAAAAAAGCTTTTATTACTGGCATCACCGGCCAAGATGGTTCTTATTTAGCAGAATTACTGTTGGACGAAGGCTACCAGGTTTATGGTTTAACCCGTCGAACTAGCACTCAAAATTTTGCGCGAATTCAAAACATCATTCACAATCCTAATTTGGAATTAATTTCTGGTGATTTAATAGATCAACATTCTCTAAGTTTCGCTCTTAAAGAAATTCAACCAGACGAAGTTTATAACTTAGCTGCACAATCTTTTGTCCAAGCTTCTTGGGAGCAACCTATATTAACCGGTGAATTTACTGCTATTGGTGTAGCTAGAGTTTTAGAAGCAGTCCGTTTTTCAGCACCAAAAGCCAAATTTTATCAAGCCAGCTCAAGCGAAATGTTTGGCAAAGTGCGGGAAGTCCCTCAAAATGAGGATACTCCCTTTTACCCTCGCTCGCCTTATGGAGTGGCTAAGGTTTATGGCCACTGGATTACGGTTAATTATCGCGAATCATATGATATGTTTGCAGTTTCTGGAATTTTATTTAATCACGAATCACCTAAGAGAGGTTTAGAATTTGTCACTCGAAAAATTACTAATGCTGTAGCACGCATTAAACTGGGCAAACAAGAATATATTGAACTTGGCAATCTTGATGCTAAAAGAGATTGGGGTTATGCCAAAGATTATGTCAAAGCCATGCATTTAATGCTTCAACAAGACAGTGCGGAGGATTTTGTAATTGCGACGGGCGAAACTCACAGTGTTCAAGATTTCCTAGAATTAGCTTGTAAAGCAGCTGACTTGGGTGATTGGCAACAATACTATAAGCACAATCCTAAATATGATCGTCCTGCAGAAGTCGATGTTTTGATTGGCGATGCGAGCAAAGCGAAAAAAATGCTTAACTGGCAACCTAGTGTTAATTTTGAAGAGCTGGTTAAATTGATGGTTGAGGCAGATATTAAAATTGAAGAAAAGACCGTACATTAAAGATGCAAAAAGCCATTGTTATTATCCCCACTTATAACGAAGCTGACAACTTGCCAATTACTATTAAAAAATTGGCAGAAGTTTTTGAAAAAATTAAAGATTGGCAAATGCAGGTTTTGGTAGTCGACGATAATTCTCCAGATGGGACTGCTCAAATTGTTAAAAAGTTACAAAAAAAATATCCTTTTTTAAAGTTACTGCTCAACTTAAAGAAGGCTGGTCTGGGCTCGGCTTATTTAAAAGGTATGGATAAGGCTTTTAATCAGCTCGATGCTGATTTAGTCTTTGAATTTGATGCCGATCTTTCTCACGATCCTCAAAAAATTCCAGCAATGCTAAAGGAAATTGAGAATGGAAGCGACCTGGTTTTAGGTTCTCGTTATGTCTCAGGTGGTTCTATTCCGCAAAATTGGGCTTTACACCGGAAATTCCTAAGTGTCTTTGGTAATTTATTTATTCGCCTAGTGATGTGGGATTTTTCTATCAAAGATTGGACTACTGGTTATCGGGCAATTAAGAAGGAGGTTTATCAAGCAGTAGCAAATGAACTAGAGTCTGAAAGATTTTTCGGCTATACTTTCCAAATCGGCTTTCTACATAAAACACGCAAAAAAAAGTTTAAAATTAGTGAGGTAGCTTTTGCTTTTAAAGATCGGGAGATTGGTAGAAGTAAAATAGGACCAGAGTATATTAAAAATACTCTGTTATACATTATGAAAGTTAGAGTTCAAGAAATTCTTCAGTCTCGTTTGTTTAAGTTTGCTTTAGTTGGCGTAATAGGTGCTCTAGTGCAACTATCGTCTTTAAAGCTTTATCGCTTTTTATTGCCAAATTTTCAATATTTATTTTTTAGCAATTATTTAATTTCTACTATCTTAAGTATTGAAACAGCTATTATTAGTAATTTTATTATTAATAATTTTTGGACTTTTTCTGATCGAAAATTAAAAAAACAATCAATGCTCAAGAAATTTTTGGAATTTAATCTTGCATCTGGCGGATCACTTTTAATTCAAATGGCAATTGCTGCTATTGGAGAAAATACATTGGGTTTATTTGGTCTTTTCACTCTACCCATTATTGCCATTAAAGTTGATACTGGCATGATTTATGCTGTAGCTGGCATCCTAATTGGGATGTTTTGGAACTTTTTTGCCTACAATACCTTCATTTGGAAAAAAAAGAAATAGTTAAGAAATTAATTTTAAATGAAAACTTTCAAAAAATATTTGACTTTCAATAATATTTTCCTAGTTGTAATTTTAGCTTTAGCTACATTTTTACGTTTTTATAATTTAAAAAACACCTTTATGTTTCAGGGAGATCAGGGACGAGATGCTTTAGTGGTAGCTAATATTTTTAAAGAAAAAGATCCAGTTTTTATTGGCCCGGTAACTAGTATTGGCAACATGTATCTTGGCCCTTTTTATTATTATTTTATGTTGCCATTTTTATATCTAAGTTATCCTAATCCTATTGGCCCTGTTTATGCTGTAGCCGCTTTAGGCGTCATAACAGTTGCTCTTCTTTATTTTATTTGTAAAAAAGTTTTTAATCAAAAAGTAGCGCTGCTAGCAACAATTTTTTTTGCTTTTTCTAATGTAACTGTCGGATTAGCTCGTTTTAGTTGGAATCCCAATCCCGCTCCGTTTTTTTCTCTATTGATGTTTTATTTCAGCTATCTAGCTTCCAAAAAAGATAGTCGCTATTGGCTCTTAGTTAGTTTAATGTTCAGCATTTTAATTCAACTACACTATGTTGCCTTATTGTCTTTTGCTGGAGCTTTAATTATTTTTATTTTGGATTTAAAAAGGAAAATTAAAGAAAAAAATAGTCAAAAATTAATTAAACATGGCTTTTTATCTATCTTAATTTTTTTACTTTCCTTAACACCGCTTGTTTTGTTTGATTTCAAGCATGATTGGCGAAATCTAAATGCACTAAAAAATATTGTTAGCAAAGAACAGAGTTTTGATCTGGAAAGAAAAAGTGGGCGAGAAGGTCTCGGTGCTTTTGTTAAATTATTTACAGTTGATTTCAAAAGACAAAGTAAAAAAGTTTTATTTAACAGCACTTTTGGAGATCTAGGCATTAATAATTTATTTTTATATCTTAGCCTAGTCTTCGTTCTTTTTTACTTAATAAAAAAACGAAAAAAACTCAAAACAGAGGAAAAATTACTCTTTAGCTACTTATTAACCGGATTACTTGGTTTAAGTCTCTATCAACATGAAGTTTATACTCATTATTATGCTTATCTTTTACCCATTGTTTATATTTTTTATGCTTGGATATTAAGCAAAATTAGGGCTAAATGGTTTTTTTATTTAATTAGCTCATTGTTCTTGATATTTTTTCTTAGAAAAAATTTAGAATTTTACTCATTTAGTGACTCTGGCTGGACAATTAATGATGTAAAGATGGTGGCAGACAGCATTCAAAAGCGTGTTGCCAACGGAGAAAAATATAATTTAGTTCTTTTATCTGAATCGAAAGATTTATACGGCATGAATTATCGATATTTTCTCTCAAGCATGAACAATCCCCCTTTAAAAATTGAGGAACACCATCAGGCAGAAAAACTTTTTATAATTAATGAAGAAAAAAAAGAGCAGAATATTATTAATTTAGAAATTTATGAAATTGTGGTTTTCCCTTATAAAAATATTTTAGAAAAATATCAATTTGATCCTGGTCCTGAGATTACAGTGTTGGGAAATGAGGAAAATAACTATAATGGACAATAATATGTCAACTTACCTTTCTCTTATTTTGCCCTCATATAATGAAATGAAAAACATTAAAAGAGGTGTTCTCAATGAGGTTTATGATTTTCTTAAAGAATATCCTCAAACTTGGGAATTAATCTTAAGTGATGACGGTTCTAGTGATGGCAGTAAAATTGCCTTGAAAGAATTTGCTAAAAGGGATGAGCGTATTAAATTCTTAGAAAATCCTCATCGAGGTAAAGGGCCTACTGTCAGCGCTGGGATGTTGGCTGCTCAAGGCAAGTGGCGCTTGTTTAGTGATTTCGATCAATCAACCCCCTTAAAAGAAATCTATTCTTTGCTCAAATATAGTGATCAATATCAAGTTATTTTTGGTTCTAGAGAGATTATTGGCGCTCAACGAGAAAAAGAGCCTTTTTATCGCCATTTAATGGGCAGAGTGTTCAATTTAGTCGTCCAAATACTGGCTGTTCCGGGCATGTTAGATACACAATGTGGTTTTAAATTGTTTTCTCAAGAAGCAACAGAAGCTCTTTTCCCCAAATTACATGTTTATTCTGGTAAAAAAGAGCGTCGTGATGCTTTTACTGGAGCTTTCGATGTGGAATTACTATATTTAGCTAAAAAATATAAATTTAAAATCAGAGAAGTACCTGTGCTTTGGCAGCATCATGCTACTAATCGAGTCAGCCCCTTAAAAGATTCTTCTTTGATGTTTCTCGATATCGTGCGCATTAAAATAGCAGATTTATCTGGTAAATATCCCAACCATGATTAAAAACAACGATCGTCGGACTTTCTTTAATCTCTTAATCACTTATCTATTTTTGTTTTTAATCTGGACTTTATTCTCTTTTGTTTTTACTGACCCTAATTTAACATTAATTAATAGACAAGCATTTATTGCTTGTCAAAATTTTTTATGGCAAAATATTTTACCCAATACCTATTTGAGGGTTGGCACATATTTAACATTAACCGGTGCTTTAATGATTAATTATCTTTATTTAATTAAATTTTGGCCAAAAAAAATCAAGTTTTTTGATAAAAAAATAATAATTACTCTATTACCTCTATTTTTAATCTTATTAATTAGCTATAACGCTTTATCTCATGATCTTTTTAATTATATTTTTAATGCGCGAATCTTAATTAAATATGGAACTAATCCGCATCGTGTAGCAGCTTTAAATTTTCCTAACGACCTTTGGTTGCGTTTTATGCATAATGTGCATACTACAGCACCCTATGGACAAGCATGGACTATTATTTCTCTTATTCCTTACTTTTTTGGCTTTAATAAATTTTTATTAACTTATTTAAGTTTTAAATTTTTTGCTTTTTTAGGAATGCTACTTAGTTATTTTTTCTTAAATAAATTATTAAACAAAAAAGAAAATAAAAATTTTAAACTCGCTTTATTATTTCTCAATCCCTTAATTTTGATTGAAACACTCGCTAATGCTCATAACGATTGGTGGATGATGTGGCCAGTATTAGCCAGTTTTTTAATAGCTAAAAAATTCATTCAAGAAAAAAATAAAAATTATTTCTGGATCATATTAATTGTTTTATTAATGTTTTTTTCAGTCTTTACAAAATTTGCTAGTTTAGTAGCTATTCCCTTTCTTATTTACTATCTTTCTAAAAATCACTTGGAAAAATTGCTAATTTTTAAAACTAAGTTTCCGGAAAAAATTAAACATTTTATTGATCAATATTTTTGGGATTTAATTAGCATTAGCTTTTTTTTACCACTTTTGACTAAGCGTTCACAGTGCTTTTTGACTTGGTATTTAATTTGGCCAATGGCTTTTCTACCACTACTAAAAAGCAAGTGTTGGCGCAATAATTTATTAATTTTTTCATTTAGCGCCTTACTAAGTTATGTGCCGTGGATCCTTTATCTGCCTTGGTTAAATTTTGAGCATGCTTTAGCTAATGTTTTGCTATATAAACAAGTAATATTATGGTCATCACCTCTAATTTATAATTTATTTCTTTTACTTAATTTAATTATTAAAAATGTTAAAAATAAACGCTAAGCAAAAACACTATCTAGTCTTTGTTTTAATTTTGGTCTTTTATTTTATATTGACTTTATTTCAATTAAATAAATTGCCAGTTTTTGGTGATGAAGCAATTTATATTCGCTGGACTCAATTAATTATTGATGATTGGCAACGCTATTTATTTTTCCCTATGAATGACGGTAAAACTCCCTTACAAATGTGGTTGATGATCCCCTTTCAATTTATTTTTAAAAATCAATTATTTGCTGGTAGATTTCTCTCTGTTTTGATTGGCGCTGGAAATCTTTTAACAATTGGCTTAATCACTAAAGAAATGAGCAGTCGCGAGAAAGGTAGAAATCTGAGCCAATATTTAGCCATGTTTTTTACCAGTATTCTATCTTTTACTTTCTTTCATCATCGTATGGCCTTAACCGACGCTCTATTGTTTTTAAACCTTAATTTAAGTTTTTTCTTCACTTTAAAATTTATAAAAAAACAAAAATTTTTCTATTTAGTCCTATTAGTTTTGAGTTTTTTCTTAGCTTTATTTAGTAAGCTAAGCGCACTTTTATTTATTCCAAGTTTATTAGTATTGCTTTTTTACTCAAAAAAGTTTTCCTTGAAAAAATTTATAAAGGATGCTTTTCTCTTATTATTAGCGCTAGCAATCGGCTTTTCTTTATTTTATGGTTTGCGCTTCTTACCGGTTTTCCCGCAATTGTTTAAAAGAGGCGGAGATTTTTTATACCCATTTGAAATCCTGTTCAAAAAAGAAATTTTTAAGATATTTTTTGGAAATTTAAATTTTTTTATTGATCAATTTTTGGCCTATTTTGGACTAGCGCTATTAATTCTCTCTATTGCTAATTTCAACAAAAAGAATAAGCAGACAGTAATTTTATTGTTATTGGCCTTAATGGCTTATGTTATTCCTCTAGCACTGTTAGGCAAAATCATTTATCCTCGCTACTTACTCCCCACTAGTCTTTTTATTATCGTCCTTGCTAGTTTAAATTTAGCAAATTTGATAAAAGAAAAATTGAAAATTTACCAAATTTTAGCTGGGCTTTTATTTATTTTGACAATCTTTCATAGTAGCAAATTCATCCTAACTAATTACTTTGATATTGATCAAATACCTTTCAGCAAAGCTGATCGTGTCCAATACTTGGAGGAGTGGTCAAGTGGACAAGGGATTTACGATGTAACTCAACTAATGTTAAGCACCAGCAAAAAACAAAGCTTAGCAGTCGCTACAGAGGGCTATTTTGGCACCTTGCCCGATGGGATACTCATGTATCTGCACCGCCAAAATGTTGATAATCTGATGGTGGATGGCATTGGACAGCCAATTCATTCTATTCCTGAGGATTTTTTACTCAAAGCCAATAATTACGACAAACTGTGGCTAGTAGTTAATTCTCATCGTTTAAAAATGGAATTAAATAGTGATTATCTGATAAAAGAATATTGTCGACCTAATAATGCTCCTTGTTTACAAGTTTGGGATCTAAGCTATTTACTTAATAATAAGTAAATCTTGCTCAAAACTTTAACTTAATTTTATCTTTTTCCAATAAACTAGTTTCTATTAATTGTTTTAGAAAGGAGTTCTTTAATGAAACACTTCACATATTTTGATTTTTTTAAACATGCTGCGAGCAGTCCTCTATCTAATATTTTATTAAACAGTCAATTAGCCCTAAGTGATCAGGAAAGCAAGGAAGAAAGTTTAAAAAGAATTTTACTCAGCGCTAATTACATTAGAGATTTACTCAATAGCAATGAAGAAGAAGATCAAAAATTATTTTTAGTTAATGATGCGCTGGTAGAAATAATTTTGCTAAACCAATGTTTCCACCAAAATGTTTCTTATAGTAAAAAATTGACTCAAAGTACTAATATTAAATTGGCTGCCAATAAATTGCTTTTTCAAGAGGTTATTAATTGTCTATTAAATAATGCAGTCGAAGCTTATCAAACAAATAAGTTAAATAAAATTGTATTAATTAAAACACAAATTAAAAATAAGAATTTAGAAATAGGTATTACTGATGGAGGAAGTGGCCTAACTTGGTTTCAACAACAATTAATTGCTAAAAAGTTTTATTCACTCAAAGATGAGCATCAAGGAGTTGGTTTATTTTATGCAAAAAGAATTATAAAAAATAAATTTTCTGGAAAAATTAAATTTCTAAGTAAAAAAAATCAGGGTTCTACGGCTATCGTGCAGATTCCTCTTTATTACAGTCCAAAATGAAACCATAATCACGAATTGTTTTAACAAGCCCACTAAATCGGCCTATTTTCAACCTAATTCGTCTCACGTAGACGTTGAGGGTTCTCTGTTGAGGAATATTATCTGTTCTGGGCCAGACATAGTCGATTAGAGTCTGATAACTAACAGCTTGATTTTGATGTATTAATAAACACTCTAGTATTTGCCTCTCTTTTTTGGGCAAATAAAAGCAATCTGCATTTTCCAGATCTTGCAATAGACCGGCATCGTTTAAATAAAAATAAGGGCAAATATAGCGTTCTTCTTGCCTGCACTTTGATCTAGATAATAAGTTAGTAACTTTTAATAGAAGTTCCTTAACAACAAATGGTTTGGCTAAAAAATCGTCAGCGAGCTTTAAAGCCATGAGCCTATCAACTAATAATTTTTTTTGACTAATCAACAAAACCCTAACAAAACTCTGCTCAGCCCTTAATCCTACAAGAAAATCCAAGCCATCTTCTCTATTGATAAAGCGATCAAAAATTAGAAGATCATAATCATTATTATCAATTAGCTCCCCTGCTCTTTCCAGTTCATGAGCTAAATCTACGTGATATTTTGACTTTATTAATACTTGCTTAAGAGTTTTAAGTAAGATGAGGTCGTCTTCTAAAACTAAGATTTTAAACATCTATTTAATTAGCCTTCTGTTATATAATAATTAAGTTGATTTTAACAAAGAAAGTTAAAGTTAAATTAAAATTTATAAAGAGATTTTAGAAATTATCCCGGGTAGTGAAATGGCATCACCATTGACTCTGAATCAATTATTCCAGGTTCGAATCCTGGCCCGGGATCAAATATGATCAGTCTAAATGGTGTAAAATCAAATTATGATAAAACTAAAAAGAGCATACGATGAGGCTACAAAAAACGATGGTTTTAGAGTCCTAGTCGATAGACTTTGGCCAAGAGGAATCTCAAAAGAGAAGGCTCATTTAAATTTGTGGATGAAAGATATAGCTCCGAGCACCACTCTTCGGAAGTGGTTTAAACATGATCCGAAAAAGTGGTTGGGATTTCAAGAAAAATATAAAAAAGAGTTGATGAAAAATAAAGAACTTATTGAACAGTTAAAAGAATACGAAAAAAAACATAAAATTCTCACCCTTGTATATGCTGCCAAAGACACAGAACACAATGAGGCAGTTATTTTACTAGATTTACTCAAATAGTTACAAAACTAATTACTCACTTTTACTAAAATTACGATCCCTAATCAAATCAAATTTTAAAAACAATTTTTTTATCTAGCTTTGGCTCGGCAAGTATAAAGGAATTTTTGATTTTAAGACAAACAATTGTTTGCTTATTTGTTTTATTAGTAATTTCAATTTTCTTATGAAAATATTCTTTCATCATTTGATTGGCTAAATAAAATTTTAATTTAAACTGCTTCATTTCTTCATTATTAAAAGAATTGATTTCAATTAAGCCCTTTATGCTTTTAGCATTAGTCAGTCCAACATTGTCTTCGATGAAAATTTTTAATAAATAAGGAGTTCTTGTAAAATAAATTTTTAGATATTTTGCTTTTTTATTAATTGAAATTAAAGACTCAATGCTGCTTAAAAGAATCGTATTAATAATTCTTAATAATTGATCTTGATAGGCAAAAATACGATATTCTCTTGAGCTGGTGAATTCCAGTTTAATATTATTGAGCTTTAAGGTGTCTTGATAAAAAGATAATAATGAACAGATCTCTTCTGTTAGGGCAAAAAGTCTTTTGTCATTTTTTTGCACTAGCTGTTTGTTTAATAAATATTCTCTTTTTTTTATTGTTAATAATAGCCGGTCTGCTTTGCTCAAATATTGTTTAAATAATTGTTTATCTTTTAAAAAAACTGGATCTTTAAAACTGTCCAAAATTAAACGTAAAGAAGTCAATAGATTTTTTTGACTATTGATTGAAAAAAGCGCAATTTTGGCTGTATCTAGTAAAACAGCTGTTTTTTGACAATAATTTTCCTGAAATTTAATCAGGGCTTTAAATTTATTGGTCCAAAATAAATAGTCAATAATATAAAAAATCAAAATGATAATTAACAATGAAATTAAGATTAGAGAAAACTCTATGAACAATAGAGCTAAACTTGGCCGACAACCCTGTTGCCAACAAAAAATTTTAAAAATCAGAAAAAGCATTAGCCTTCATTTTATTTTTTATATCTTTAAAGATTTTTTCTTGACGGTCAAATTGATTAAAATGAGCCTGCTGAAGATTTATAAAGTAATCTTCTTTACCAAATAAAAGATATCGATAAATATTTTGCAAGGCATAAAAAAATACATTGACTAACCATAAACAATAATCAAATATTTTATTCTTTGAGCCTAAATTAGGCTCATTTTCAGGCCCCAAAGCAAGCAGCTCCGCAAATTGTTTGTTATTTAACAATATTTTTTCTTTTAAATTGTCTCTGTCAAATAAAGAACGCATTTGTTTAAGTTCATAGGCTTGATAAATTGAAAAGCCCCTATTAACAATGTCTAGAGAGCTTTCATCCAGCCATAAGTTGAGACACCAAGCTTGTTTATTATTGTTTTTTGCTTGCGCATCTATTTGTGGCTGTTTGCCTAATATCTTGGCCAATAAAATCACAAAAAATCGAGAAATCCACAGAGTATTTTTTTTCACAATTAAACAAAAATCTAAATCATCATCTAGATCAGCATTGTTTAAGGCACTAGAACCGGTTAAGAAAACAGCTTTGATGCTTGGAAAACGCTGTAAGTAATTACTTGCCTGATTAATAGCGGATTGCCTATTTTTGGCCATTGTTTTTTTACTTGACCTTAATCCCACTAAGTCCTGACGACCTTTCAAAAAATAATAAACAGTTTTTCCTTTAGCTAAACTAGCAATTTTTTCTTTTTTTTCTAAACTCTCTAAACTCTTTTGTAACAGAGCCTTATCTCGCTTAAGCATTAACTTGTTAGTTGTGAGTTTCTGGCCAATTAAAAATCGCCAATCCCAAACTTTTGCTAAACGCTGATGAATTTCTTTTTTTGTTAAAGGAAAATTAAAATAGTCACTATAGCTAAGCGTAAAAAAAACAGCGTGGTCTAAATCACTAAAATAAACAGACACCCAGTTATCATAAACTATCAGCTAAAAATTCGCTATAATAAGAGCTATGAGAATTTATTCATGGAACGTCAATGGTATTAGAGCAATTATGAAAAAGGGTTTTTTGGATTGGATTGAAGATGAAAAACCAGACATTTTGTGTGTCCAAGAAACTAAGGCTCATCCCGATCAATTGAGTTTTGAATTAAAAGAAGTAGATGACTATCAAGTTCATTTTGCTAGTGCAAAAAAGGCTGGTTACAGCGGTACAGCCACTTATTCAAGGATGCAAACAAAAAAAGTTCAAATCGGTTTAGGTGAAAAACGTTTTGATCAAGAGGGTCGAACTATTATTAGTTATTATCCAAATTTTGTTTTATTTAATATTTATTTTCCCAACGGTAAAGCCAGTAAAGAACGATTAGCCTATAAAATGGATTATTATTATTTTCTATTAGATTATTTAAAAAAAATAAAAAAAGAGCAAAAAAATATTATTATTACTGGAGATGTTAACACTGCCCATAAAGAGATCGATCTGGCTAGACCGAAAGCTAATGAGAAAATTTCTGGTTTCTTGAAAGAAGAGAGAGAGTGGATTGACCAACTACTCGATTCTGGTTTTATTGATAGTTATCGCCACTTTTATCCAAAAAAAACTGACGCTTATACCTGGTGGAGTTTGAGGACTGCTGCTCGAAAACGGAATGTGGGTTGGAGAATCGATTATTTTCTTATTAGTGAACCTTTAATTAAAAACCTAAAGGCTGCCAAAATTCATGATCAGGTAAAAGGCTCAGATCATTGTCCAATTTCGATCGAAGTTCAATTTTGATTTAAAGAGAAAAATATTTTTTTAGATTTTGCCAAAATTCAGCAATTTTTTGCTCATTATTTGTTAAAGAATTTTCTAAAATAAAAAGTTGACCGTGCTGGTGGTTAGTAATTGCCTGTTCAATTATTTTTTTCTTTTTAGCAAAATTATACTGACTTGCTAAGCGTCGCTTAATTTGATCTTTACTTAAGCCACGCTTTGTTAAACGTTCTTCTTGGGTTTTTTCATCAACATCTAACAAAATTAAATTATAATTGCTCAGATCCATCATTTTTGTTTCAGCCAAAAGGGCAGCGTTCAAAATGATCAAACCTTCTTTATTTTTCAATTCTTTACGCAACCTCACTAAAATTGGCGTATACATAATTTCGTTTAATTTAGTCAGCTTTTTACTGTCAGCAAAAACAATTTCGCCTAAGGCTTTTCTATCTATACCTTTATTTTTACTTACCTCTTGACCAAAATTTTTAATAATATCTCGTCTAACTAATTCATATTTTTCTTCACTTAAGTCTTCTTGAATTTGTTGGGCAATTAGATCTAATTCAATATTGTGAGCAAGAACATTATCTTTTTGCGCCAATTTAACTAATAATTCTCCAACATAACTCTTGCCACTGCCAATTTCCCCGGTTAAGCCAATGATGTATTGTTTTGACAACTTTTTTTCTAAAGATTGTTTTACATAAGGACTAACATAATCATGAATTAGCCCCTGATCTTTTTGAATTTCTTTAACCGCACTTGAGCTAATATGAGATAGTTCTGGTCTAGTAAATAATAAAAAAGTATCAATCCCTAAGCGCTGACTCTCACTTATTAGATGCGAATTGTGTTCGTACTCAAAATCTTGATTAGTTCTCACTCCCTTAATAATCACATTAACATTATTCTCATAAGCAAAATCAACCAATAGACCGGTAAACGAAGAAACTTTAACATTTTTTAGATTTGCCAAACTGCGGCGGGCCATTTCTTCTCTTTCTTCTAGAGAAAATAGATAGTTTTTTAAGCGATTAATACCAATAGCGACGATTAATTGATCAAATGCCTTAGCAGCTCGTTTAATAATATCCAAATGTCCATGTGTAATTGGGTCGCCAGAAAGGGCATATAAGGCTCTTGTCATAAAGAAATTATTCAATAACTATGCGTGCGTCAAGCACTTTTGCTCCTTGAGCAGTCAATAATAATGGATTAATATCTAATTCTTTAATTTCCGGAAAATCTGTCGCTAGTTGAGCTAAACGAGCAATCGCTTCTATTAAGCTTTCTTGATCAATAGCTTTTTGACCTCTAGCACCAGCAAAAATACTGCTAGATTTTAAGCCATTTACCATTTTCTTAATCTCCAAAAGACTGAGTGGAGGAAAAGCAAAGGTTACATCTTTAAAAACTTCCACATAAATTCCTCCCAAACCAAACATTAACATGCTGCCTAAAGAATTTTTATTAATGCCCAAAATTGTTTCATGACCCTCAGGAGCCATTTCCATTAATAAAACACCCTCCAGCTTTGCTTGCGGCTTGTTTTTAGCAACTGTTTTCATCATTTCGCTAAATTTATTTTGAACATTGTCTGCTGTCACATTTAACATAACTCCGCCAACATCACTTTTGTGTAAAATGTCTGGTGAAACAATTTTCATTGCCACAGCGCAGTTGAATTCGTCGAGAATTTTTTTAGCTTCACTCGCTGATTTGGCCACAGCGCTTTTGAGTAAAGGAAAATTATATGCTTTTAAAATTTCCATAGCTTCTGCCTCAGGAAAACTGGTTTTTCCTTTTGCTTTGGCTTCTTGAAAAATTTTACTCACTTTCTCTCGATTAATGTCCTTGAAAACTAAAGGCTTACCTTCTTTGATTTTAGTCCATGCCACAAATTTAGCTAGCGCCCCCAAACCAAGCGCGGCTGATTCTGGAAAAGTTGTATTGGCAACTTTATTTTCTCTCAAAAGCTTTACTCCGCCTTCAACTAAATCGCGACCCATTAGTGATACAACAATGGCTTTATCAGTTTTTTTCCTTAAATTAATAACTGCCTTAGCAGTTTTAACTGGCTCGGTCATCGTTTGCGGGGTTAATAATAATAAAATAGCATCAGTGTTTTTATCATCAGAAATTACTTCTAGAGTCTTCTCATAAACTTCACCCACCGCATCACCCAAAATATCAACTGGGTTGTGAGTGTTGGCCGCTGCTGGTAAAAATTCCTCTAACTTTTTAATCGTTTTGTTTTCTAATTTCGTCATTTCCAAAGCATTTTCTATTACCGCGTCCGTAGTTAAAACACCAGGACCACCAGCATTAGTAATTACTGTAACTGCTTTAATTTCTGTGAATGGATTAGCACTAAAAACTGAGGCTAAATCAAACAATTCACTGACTGACTGAGCACGAATTATTCCTGCTTGATCAAAAAGCGCTTGATAAGCGTTGTCGCCACCACTTAAGGAACCAGTGTGCGAAGCAATTGCCCCCGCTCCCGCCTCAGTTTTTCCAGATTTAAGAATAATAATCGCTTTTGCCTCTTTACCCCGATTGAGTTTCTTTAAGGTTTTAATAATAGCTGGAGCGTTATCAAGAGCTTCCGCATATAAACAAATCACCTTTGTTTGGGGATCTTGATGCAAATATTTAATCAAGGCTAATTCGCCTAAAGCTGCCTTATTACCAATACTAATAAACTTTGAAAAACCCAAACCTAAATCTTTAGCATAATCTAAGACCGCTGTACACAAAGCTCCACTCTGAGACACAAAAGCCACATTACCCACCTCAGGCATTATTGCAGCAAAAGAAGCATTCATTTTATGCTGAGCATTAATTACTCCCAAGCAATTTGGGCCAACTAAAATTATCCCATGACGCTTGCAGGCTGCTGCTAATTCTTCTTCCAACTCTAAATTGCCAGCTTCTTTAAAACCAGCTGAAATAACAATCATGGCCTGTGCGCCTTTTTTAGCTGCTTCTTCAACCACCGAAGTAACAAATTTTGCAGGAATCGCTACCACCACCAAATCGATTTTTTGATCTAAATCTTTAATATCATGATAAACTTTTAAACCGTAAAGCTGATCTATTTTAGGATTAATGGGATAAATTTTTCCAGCAAAACCCTGATTGACTAAATTCTTTACCACATCATTACCGACAGTTTTTTCACGACTGGAAGCGCCAATAACTGCAATCGCCTGAGGTTGAAAAAGAGCTTTAAAATTCATAAATGCTTTCTGTTTTTAGTTCACTACCACTTTATTTCCTAAATACTCAGTAAAAATATTTTTTGCTTTGGCTATTTCCTCTTTGCTGGGGGCTTTTGTGTCAGCTAAATAATATTCTCTTCCCAATTCCTTATATTTGTGTTTGCCTAATTCGTGGTAGGGTAAGATCTCCACTTTACTAACAGTTTTAAAATGGGAAAAATATTTAGCCCAAGCAATTAAATGTTTTTCTTGATCTGTCCAGCCTGGCACCAAAACGTAACGCAAGTGCATTTCCCGACCACTTTTCTCTCTGATTTTAGCATTTTCTAAAACTTTTGCATTACTTTGACCAACTAGTTTGCGATGCCAATCAGCATCAATGTGTTTAACATCCAACAACAACAAATCGGTAAAACGATAAAGCTCCTCCACGGCCTTACTAACTATTGCTCCACAACTATCTAAGCAGGTGTGAAAACCGCGTTCTTTAGCCTTTTTAAACAAAGACGTTAACACCTTAGCTTGTAAAGTGGGTTCCCCACCCGAAATTGTTAAACCACCCTGAGTACAATTTTTACCAAAATAAGGTTTTTCTCTTTCTAACAAATCGAGAATTTCAGCTATAGTCTTTGTTTTAGTTTGCTCAGTTTCTAAATCTTGGGTGTCGGGATTGTGACAATAAAGACAACGAAAAGGACAGCCTTGCGCAAAAATTACTAAGCGAATGCCTGGGCCATCATGTACCCCAAAAGTTTCAATTGAGTGAATTTTTAGAGTTTTAGCCATCTTACATTGTCTTATGGAAAGTGCGAGCAATTACCTCTTCTTGAAGAGCTCTCGTTAATTTAATAAAATTAACAGCATAGCCAGAAACACGAATGGTTAATTGAGGATATTTCTCAGGATGCTCCATTGCGTCTTCTAAAGTTTCTCGATTTAAAACATTAACATTGAGGTGGTGAGCTTCTTTATTAAAATAACCATCTAGCATTCCAACTAAGTTGCTAATTTGCTGTTTTCGTTCACTACCAAGTGCTTTAGGCACTATGGAAAAAGTATTAGAAATACCATCTCTAGCATCAGCGTAATCGATTTTAGCCACACTATTTAACGAAGCAATTGCCCCGGAATGGTCTCGGCCATGCATGGGATTGGCGCCTGGAGCAAAAGGTTCACCGGCCTTACGACCATCTGGTGTAGCTCCAGTTTTTTTACCATAAACAACATTTGAGGTAATGGTTAACACTGACAAAGTAGCAGTTGCATCTCGATAAATATGATTTTTAGCCAACTCCTCATTGAAGCGCTTTACCAAATCAACTGCCATCTCATCAACTCGATCATCATCGTTACCAAACATTGGATATTCTCCTTCAACCTTGTAGTTGGTGGCTAAACCATCCTTATCTCTAACAGAGGTCACCTTAGCAAATTTAATTGCTGAAATAGAATCAGCCACAACACTTAATCCAGCCACACCAAAAGCCATATTTCGATGACAGTGGGTGTCCATAAGCGCTAATTGAGCTTTTTCATAATAATATTTATCATGCATGTAATGAATAACATTCATGGTGTTAACATAAGCTTTGGCAAGATAGGACACTGTTTTTTTAAAACGCTTTTTAAACTCTTCATATTTAATCGGACCCGCTGGCAAAGGCTCAATGCCCGGAACAACTAATTCTCCACTAATTTCATCACGACCCTCATTAATAGCCATCAACATTGCTTTAGCTAAATTACAACGAGCTCCAAAAAATTGCATTTCTTTGCCGGTCTCCATCATTGACACACAGCAAGCAATACAATAATCATCACACTGGCCCTTTTCTCGCATTAAATCATCATTTTCATACTGAATTGAAGATGTGTCTATTGATACTTGAGCGCAAGACTTTTTCCAACCCTCTGGCAATTTCTCTGACCATAGAACAGTTAAGTTTGGTTCTGGAGCGGGTCCTAAATTATATAAACTTTGTAAAAATCTGAAGCTGGTTTTAGTAATTTTATGCTGACCATTGCTAAAAAATCCGCCTAAACATTCGGTTGTCCAGGTAGGATCGCCAGCAAAAAGTTGATTATAAACATCCATGCGTAAATGACGAATCAAGCGACATTGAATAATAAAATGGTCAACTAATTCTTGCGCTTCTTGCTCTGTGATTCTGCCCTCTAATAAATCACGTTCAATATAAATGTCAAAAAATGAGCTGACATTGCCTAAACTCATAGCTGCTCCGTCTTGTTCCTTAAGAGCCGCTAAAAAGCCAAACCAAGTCCACTGAATTGCTTCTTGTGCGCTTTCCGCAGGTTTAGAAATATCATAAGCATAAGTTTTGGCCATTATTTTCATAGCCTTAAGAGCTTTGATTTGTTCACTCACTTCTTCTCGTAATCTGATTAATTCATCAGTCATCACTCCCACTAAAGCTTCTTTGTCAGCTTTTTTAGCTTCAATTAGGCGATCAATTCCATAAAGAGCTACACGTCGATAATCTCCAATAATTCTGCCACGAGCATAATTGTCTGGCAAACCAGTTAAAATTCCAGTAGAACGTAAGAGTCTCATCTCTTTAGTATAAGCATCAAAAACTCCGTCGTTATGACTCTTACGATATTCATCAAAAATTTCTACTACTTTTTTGGAAACTTTATAGCCGTTTTCTTCCGCAGCTGCCTCAACCACTCTAATTCCACCAAATGGTTTGATTGCTCTTTTCAATGGTTGATCGGTTTGATAACCAACAATTTTTTCTAGATCTTTATCTAAATATCCTGGTTTATGACTAGTAATAGTAGAAATAGTTTCAGTATCAATGTCTAAAATTCCTCCATTGGCCGTTTCTTCGCTCAAAAGTTTACTTGCTTTTTCCCATAATTTTTTAGTGTTCTCTGTTGGGCCCAACAAAAAACTCGCATCACCCTCATAGGGAGTCATATTTTGTAAGATAAAATCTCTAGTATTAATTTGCTTTTGCCAAACACCACCTTTAAAATTTTTTGCCATTTTATCCTTTTTTTAATGATTGTTAAATTTTAATTTATTCCAAATAAAAAACAAGGTCCTTCAGACTTTGAACAAAGGTATCATAATCAAAAACGCCGTTAAATACAAGCTTTTTTTCAGCAAAAACAGAGTGATATAATAACAAAACATTAAAGGGCCTTAGTTAAGCAAACATAATCCATTCTGGTTTGAAAAACATCAATATCCCAATAATCAACATTATAATTCCTCCAATTAAACGTGAGTAACTAGCATATTTAGTATTTAGCGCTACTTGCTTCATAGTAATCATGGCAATAGCAAAAACCACCATGTCATCAAGCATAAACACCACAATATAAATGAATAAGTAAAAATAATATTGCACAGTCGTTAAAGCACTCATGCTTAAGAGCTTGGTGTAAATAGCAGGTAAACCGGCCTAGCAAACTAACTCTAAAAGATTAACACTAAAAGCCAAAAGAATGATGCCTAACAAAGACCACAGTAAATTTTTTCTATAAACTACTTCCTTCAAGCGAGCAAAAGTTTTTTGTTTATGGCCACCCAAGTCAACTTCGCAAGCTCCGTCCTTATTTTTAATAAAATCTTTTAAATAATGAGCGCCTACAAAAACGGCTAAAACAGCAATGGCTATCCTAATCCAATTTACTAAACCTAAAAATAAAAAGAAATTTAACCAAGCATTCATAAATATAAAATAGACAAAGCCTGAAGTTAAAATAAAAACAGAGCCTAAAATCCACATTCGACGGCGATCATTCATCCCCATTAGTAGCGAAATTAAGAAAATCAAAACCCACATGGCACAAGGATTAAAACCATCTAAAAAAGCAATCATAATAGTAATTAATGGTAAAGATACTTCTTTAAAATTAACTTTTCCAAATAGAGGTAAATCAATTTCTGTATTTTCTTTAATTTCTTTATTTTGCTCATTCTCCTCATCCAGCGCTTGTTCTGTTGAGGGCTGATTGGACTCAAGCTCTTCAAGCTTCAATTCTTTAATAATTGGAGTTAGTTTCTTGGCCCGAATAGTATCTGCCACTAAATCTGAGCCAACATTTTCCAAACTTAATAAACGATTAATTTCAGCAGGCGTGGTAGTAGAAAAACCAATAATTGCCTGATTATTAATTAAAATAAAGGGCACTCCTTGTCCAGAAACATCCAAATCGTTAGCTAATAAAGTTAAGAGCTGAGAGTTGTGTTGGTGGGCAACTTCATATTGGTAAATACTTAGTGAGGGTCGTTCCTTTTTTAAATCTTTAAGAAAATTTTCTGCCTCACGACAATGGGGACATACTTTAGATGAAAAAATATGAATGCTTGTTTCTTGATCGCTAGCCGCTGCTTTAAAATCAAAAAAATTCACTAAAGAAAAGAGAAAAAAAATAAATAATGTTATCAAAACTAATGATTTTTTTAGGAGCTTTAACATAAACTAAGTAAAATTGATTTTACTGCTAAAAATTTTTGTCTGCAAGTTTAAAGTATTTTTAGTTCTAAAAAGCGTTGACGAGCAAATTGATCTTTAATAAAATTAATTTCAAACAATTTTAGTAAAGAGGGATAATAATTTTTAAGAAATTGATAATCGTGACTATAATCTGTCTCAAATAATAATATTGCTTCCTTAGCCAAAAGGTTCTTATCTAATAATTGTGCTAAAGCTTTGGCTATTAATTCAAAACCAGTTTTGCCCCCATCCAAAGCAATAATGGGTTCAAAATCTTTGACACTTGAGCTTAACTTTTTAACTCGCGAGCTAGGAATATAAGGTAAATTAGCAAGTATTAAATTAAATTGGAAATTATTTTCTATTTTTTCTAATAAATTACTTTTTAAAAAATTCACTTTTACTCTGTCATTATTCAGTGATTTAAGTAGTAATTTTTGGTAATTGTTTTTTGCCAAAGATATGGCTTCAGCAGACAGATCAATCAAATAAAAATCTAATTTTTTGTCAAGATAATTAAGTAAATGCAGCTGATTTATTAAAGCTAAAGCCACGGTTCCACTACCGGTACCTAAATCTAAAACCTTAATATTTTTTTGCTGATTATTTTTTAAAGATTCTAAAGCATGATTAACTAATTCTTCAGTTTCTACTCTTGGAATCAAAACATTTTTATTAATTCTTAAAGTTAAACCTGCAAAATCAACCCAAGACGTAAAATATTCAACTGGCATTTCACCTTTTTTTAAAAACTCTTCTTCACTTAAATTATATTTAAGCAGCTGTTGTTTTTCATAAACAGATAAGTGTCTTTTTGACTTAAGATTATTGGACATAAAAATTACTCAATAGCTTTCTAAAAAATTATGTTAGAATAAACGCTATTATAGAGATGAAAGACTAAATGACAAAATCAGAAAATCAAAATCGATTCTCCCTTGCTAATTTTATTAATTTCATCAACGATCATTTTTCCTTAATAATTATTGTCCTAATTGTCTTAATAATTGGTTTTATGGGCGGCTCACTCTGGACAGAAAATCACTTACTTAAGTCTGATGGTTTCGTTGGAAGCAACAAGCAAGTTGTAAAGGAAGGAGAGACAGCTCAAGAAATTGACGATTCCATTGTTTTAGATAATATTCCAAAACTTAATGATTCAGATCATGTTCTTGGAGCAAAAAAAGCTGATGTGATTATGATTTCTTATCTTGATTTTCAATGTTCATATTGCCAGCGTTGGCACCCAACTTTTAATACTTTATTAGCCAAATATGCTGATCAAATTACCTTTGTTTATCGTCATTTTACTTTAGGTTTTCCTTACTCAGACAAACTAGCCCAAGCCAGCGAATGTGTGGCTGAATATGGTGGTGAAGAAGCCTTCTGGAAATTTACTGACACGGTTTATGAAAAATTGACAGATGAGTCAATTTACACATTAGAAAATTCTAATCCAATAATCACTGATGACAGCATTTTGACTATCGCGGCTAATGCTGGTGCTCCTCTAAAGCAAATGCAAGATTGTCTTGAAAGTCAAGAAAGCGCTAATAAAATTGAGGAAATGAAACAAGGAGCTATCAGCGCCGGAATTGGTGGCACACCCGCCACCATCATTATTAGTAAAAAAGCTGGAAGTGAATTAATTCCCGGTGCCTTGCCAATTGAAGAAGTTGAAGCCATGTTGGAAAAACATCTATAAAGTTGTTTTTTTAATTGCCTGTAAAGTCGCCTGAAGCTTGCTGGTATTTCGCCAACGATTAACAGCTAATTTGAGCAGAATATCAAAATTTTTACCCAACTCAAATTGTTCATGATTTTCAAAAAAGTTCCAAGCTAAAACTACTATTTCTTTTTCTTCCTTTTGACTTTTAAAAAACATTTTAGCGTGCTGACCATCTTTACCCAAATTCTGTAAATTTTGCAAAATTAAATTGTTTAATAAAAAAATTGGTCTAGGATTAGCATTGCCATGAGGTTCAAAATCTTCTAAAGCCAGGGCCGTGTCTATATTTAGCAAGCTACTTGAAATTGGACAATCAACCTTGATTTCTGCTTCCAAGGAAACTTGATCTAGCTGTTTATTTGCTAAAATTAATAAACGTTTTTTAACTGAACTTAAGTTTTTTGCCTTTAAAGAAAAACCCGCTGCTAATGGGTGTCCGCCAACACTTAATAGTTGCTCTTCAACTTGGCGCAAAAAATCAGTAATATTAAATCCAGCTAAAGACCTAGCCGAAGCTTTAATAGCCAGCTCTTTATCTTTTAAATCTTTTGCTACTGATAAAACTATACAGGGTTTTAAATATTTTTCCGCTAGTCTGCCGGCTAAAAGTCCGATTACACCTTCATGATAATCACCTTCGATAATAATAATTTTGGCTTCCCTTTCTTCTTTTGTTAAAGTAGCTTCAGCCTGATCAATTAAATCTTTAGTTAAATCTTGACGTTCAAGATTGGTGTCTTGTAAAAGCTTGGCTAATTCTTTGGCTTGTTTAGTATTCTTGGTGCAAAGTAGGCGCAAAGCATCCATGCTATCAGCCAAACGCCCCATGGCATTAATTCTCGGCCCAATTACATAACCCAAATGATAAGAGCTCAGATCTTCTTTTTTTATGCCAGCCAAGTGATAAAGAGCTAATAAACCCGGACGTTCGCTTTTGTGTAAAGCTAATAAACCATGACTGACCAAGCTACGATTAATGCCAAGCAATTCCATTAAATCAGTAACAGTGGCAATCGCCACCAAAGACAATAAATCATCTAGCTTTTTTCGAGCTTGCTCTTGCTTGTCAACAGATTTGAATAATTCCTTAACTAAAAACCACGCCACCGCAGTTCCACAAACTTGAGTTGAATGAAAAATTGCTAAAACAGGTAGTTTCTCTTGGCCTTGTTGGTGATGGTCAGTAACTATTACCTCAACGCCTTCTTTAACCAAATATTTTAAAGCTGGTAAAGCGACAATACCGTTATCAACGGTAATTAATAAGTCTGGCTTCCCTTTGTCCGAAAATAAATCTTTTAAAGCTTTAATTGATAAGCCATAACCGTGTTTTTGACGATTGGGAATAAACGGCAAACTATTAATCCCTAAAAACTTCAAGCCCTCCCACAACACTGCGCTAGCGCAGATTCCATCACTATCATAATCGCCAAAAATATAAACTTTTTCTTCGTTTTCTTGAGCAATTCTTAGCCGTTTTTGAATTTGATTAAAATGGGAAAGGTTAAAGCCTAAATCAGCCAATTGCCAATGCTCTGGTCGTTTAGGATGGAAGAAATTTTTAACCTCTTTAGCTTTAATTTGACGATTTTTTAACAAAACTTTTAATAACTGATCTTTATCGTTTACCACAGTTTTAGATTGCAACTGCCATTTCTTCATAGTTCTTTTATAATAACCTTATGCAGTTAAATTTGCCATTTGAATCACTTTACATCATTTATGCTCTACAAGAAGCCGGTTTTGAAGCTTATTTGGTCGGAGGAGCTGTTCGCGACTTAGTTCTTAAGCAAGAAGGTATTAAAGATTTTGATTTCGCTACTAACGCTAAGCCAGAAGAAATTCAAAATATTTTTCCTGAAAGTTTCTATGAAAATCAATTTGGTACTGTTAGCATTACTCATGAAAAACTATTAAATCAAATTCTTAATAAAGACTTAAGTTTACCTAAACAAAATTTATACAAAAGATTATTAGATGAAGAAAAGAAAATTTTTGAAAAAAATCAAAAAGGAAAAATCATTAATTTAAAAGAAGCTAAAAAAATTCATCACTCATTAAAAAATAAAGCTTTAGCTTCAAAAAAAATTTTAGATAAAAAAATTTTTCGTACATCTCTACCTCCATTTGAAATAACAACTTTTCGCAATGACGGTGACTATGCGGATCATCGTCGTCCTGATTCTGTTGTTTGGGGAAAGAAAATTAGTGATGATTTAAACCGTCGTGATTTTACTATTAACGCCATGGCTATTGAAATAAATAATAAGTATTTAAATAAAATATTTAAACAAAATAAAAATATTCAAGAAAGATATCAATTGGAAGCTAATAATTGGCAGCTAATTGACCAGTATCAAGGATTTAAAGATCTAAAAAATAAATTAATTAGAACGGTGGCTGATCCTGATCAGCGTTTTGCAGAAGATGCTTTACGAATGCTCAGAGCAATTCGCTTAGCAGTACAGCTAAATATGAAACTGGAAAAGGAAACTTATCTTTCTATTCAAAAAAATAAAGATTTATTGCGATTTGTTAGTTTTGAGCGAATTGGCGCAGAAATGATAAAAATTTTAGCTTCTGATCATCCTGCTAACGGAATTAAACTTTTAGACGAAACCGGTCTACTAAATTATATAATCCCGGAATTAAAACTTGGTAAAAAAATGGATCAACCCGGTCACCACACTACAGATGTTTGGGTGCATAGTCTTGACGCTTTAGAGGCTTGTCCAAGCTCCGATCCAATAGTTCGTTTAGCTACACTGCTTCATGATGTTGGCAAACCAGAAACATATGTTGAAAAGGATAAGGAAATTACTTTTTACAATCACGAAGTCTTGGGTTCAAGAATCGCTAGTAAAATTGCTAAAAGACTGCGCTTGTCAAAAAAAGATGTTCAAAGAATTTTTATTCTCGTTCGTTACCACATGTTTTATTATCAACCCAAACATAGTGATGCTTCTGTGAGACGCTTCATTAAGAAAGTTGGATTAGAAAATATTGACAACATTCTTGACTTGCGAGAAGGTGATCGTTTGGGCAGTGGAGCAAAAAAAACTAGTTGGCGCTTAGAAGAATTCAAAGAACGAATTATTGAACAGCTTAATCAACCCATGGATCTAAGTGATTTAGAAATAAATGGCCAGACTCTAATTAAAGAATTAAAACTCAAGCCCAGTCCAATTATAGGTCAAATTTTAAATGAACTTTTAGAAAAAGTTTTACAAAATCCTGAAATCAACAAAAAAGGGACACTGATTAACGAGGCTAAAAAAATTCTAAAAAAAGGTAAAAAATAATTTAATTATTAATTGTTTATTTCTAACTTTTTCGATTAGCTAATTCTTCCCACACTAATAATATTGGTACCGCAATAAAACTACTAGAATAAGTACCGGTTATAGCACCAATCAACAAAGCAAGGGAAAAATAACGGACACTTTCTCCACCCAATAATACTAATGACAAAAGCATAATAATAATGGTAATCGAGTCATTAATTGATCGACCCAAGGTTTTCCAAACAGCCGCATTAGCTATTTCCGTCAAAGATAAATGCCGATGCTTCTTTTTTAATTCTCTAATCCGATTATAGACAACCACCGTATCGTGAATAGAAAAAGAAAGAGTGGTCAAAATAGCAGTTACAAATAGAACATCAACTTCAACCCCTTTGAAATGGCCTAATAAGCTAAAAATGCCTAATAAAATTAGTGAATCATGAAACATAGCTAGCACTGCTGAAACACCGTATTTAAGATCGTGAAATTGCTGCCAAATATAAATAACAATTACTGCAGCGACAAGAAAGATGGCGGTGATCGTCTTTTTTAATAGTTCTTGACCTAAAATAGGACCAACGCTTTCAAAGCGCAATAACTCTAATTCTCCAAATTTTTCTCTAATTAAATCTAATACTATTTCTTTTTCTTCATTAGTGATTTCTTGACCACGTAAAATTAAACTGTCTTGACCAGTCTCTTGAACGGTGTCAATAGAAAAAATTTCTTCCAAATCATCTTTAAGAATAGTCTCTTGATAGTCTTGAGTTTTTTCTTCTTCAATAAATTTAATTTCTAATAAACTGCCACCTTTAAAATCAATAGACGGTCTTAAACCAAAAAAAACTAAGGAAATCAATCCAGGAATTAAAAAAAATGCCGAAATCAAAAAAAATATTTTTTTATACTTCATTAAATTCATGACTTGAACTCCTTAGCTTTAATAATCGGCACCAGTTGTCTAACTAAAATCCTAGTAACAGTTACTCCTGTAAACATACTCAGCAAACTCCCAAGCAAAAAAGTGACACCAAAACCCTTAATTAAACCGCTGGTATTTAAGAAGGAAAAATTCAGTGGATTAATCAAAACCAAAGCACTAACTATAGAAGCTAAATTAGCATCTTTAACAGTGTCCCACGCTCGACCAAAGCCTAATTCGATTGATTCTGCATAGCTTCGTCCTGCTCGTTGCTCCTCCTTCATTCTTTCAAAAATTAAAATATTAGCGTCGACTGCCATACCAATTGTTAATATCAAACCAGCAATTCCAGGCAAAGTTAGAACCACTCCAATTATCTTATAGAGAGCTATTGTTAAAATTGCATAAATTAATAAAGCTATAGAAGAAATTACTCCCACCCAGCCATAATATAAGATCATAAACAAAATCACTAAACTTAAACCTATTAAGCCCGCATTAATACTTTTTTGCACCGATTCATCGCCCAAACTAGCACCTATATTTTTTTGTTCCAATACTTCAATGTTTACTGGTAATGCTCCAGCATTCAATTGAATAGCTAAATTTTTAGCCTCTTCAACAGTAAAATCACCTGTCATTACTGCTCGACCATCTAAAATCGCACTAGATATGCTTGGCGTAACCACGGGATAAGCATCAATAAAAATGGCCAGGATTTTATCAATATTGTTTTTAGTGATTTCAGCAAAAAGATCTCGACCCTCATCATTAAATTCCAAAATTATTTGAGGTTTAGCGGTTTGCTGATCGAATTGTAATTGTGCTTTTTTTAGTTGCTGACCGGTTAGTCCTGTTGACACAAAATATAAATCTAAAAAATTAGCTGACTGAGTGGCTTCAGCAAGCTCTTCTTCACTCAATTCTCTCTCTAAGCGAAATTCTAATTCAGCTGTTCTCCCAACCAACTCTAAAGCTTGCTGGGGATCCTCTACACCGGGTAATTCCACAATTAAACGGTAGTCATCCTCTAAACGAGCAGCCTGAATAGTTGGCTCACTAATTCCATATAAATCAACTCTTCGGCTAATAATTTCTCGTGCAGATTCTAAAGCTGTTTCTCTATCTTCTAGCGCTATCTCATCCATTTTGGCCCGAAGCACTACCTGCATTCCACCTTGAATATCTAAACCTTTTTTTAATTCAAAATCTTTGTAAATGTGTTTGCCCCAAAAATAAAAATCGATAGCTTGTTTATTAATTTCAAATTGGATTTTTTTGGAAAAAAAATTCGTATCAATAGTAAGTCGTTTGGGGAAAGCAATATAGCCTGCTATAACGGTTAATATGAGCAGCCACAAAAGAGATTTGGTGTTTGATTTTTTATTCATGAAAGAGTTTATTTAAATTATTAACTAGTTGGTAAATCTCGATGACAAAACTCATTTTCATCACCAATAATCATCACTCTCACACCATATAAAACCTCCATCACAAAGGGGTCTCTACGTGTTTTTCTAAATTCAAACTCATCCGCACTAAGCACTGCATAATTAATTTCTCGACCCAACTCCTTTTGTTCTGCCCTAATTAATTCTTCTAATTCGGCTAAAACTACATCTCCAATAAATAAAATATCTAACTCATCGACTCGTGGTGCCTGGCGACTAGCAAAAGTCCCAGAAAACATTACAAACGACAAAGACCCTAATTTACGTCTATTGCGACGAATCTTTTTACCTAAACCAGTGCTTTTAGCCACAACTCTTTGTAATTCCTGATGATAGAGATAGCGTTTATTGAGGTAATAATATAAACGATTGCCTCGCTGCTCACTCTTTAACAAACCACAATCCAACATTCTCTCCAATTCCCTTCTGACTGCATTAATTTCTTCTTTAACCAAACGAGTGATTTCTCGAACATAATACATCTCTTCCGGATTTTTATAAAATAATTCCAGAACTTTCACTCTAACTTTGGAGATTAATAAATCATTAAGACAGGACATAATTATTCCTTTTTTTGTTAAGTATTTTTTGAAATCAAAATTTACTCAATTTTACGTGATTGAAATAAAAAAAACAAGTGATAAGTTTGAAACAATTATTATAAAAAAGCCGGCAAAAGCCGGCTTATTAATTACGAATTTATTCTTAAAAATTAATAGCCAACTTCACTGCCAGTGGCCAAAACACTAATCCAAATCTGTCCGGGAGCTAGCTCAACTGCTTTACCCCTTACATCAGTGAATTCTAATTCTGCTTCGCGACTTAATTTATTCCAATTGGCTTCAATTGCTTCTTGGCCATGTTTAAAAATGAGAGCCTTACCCTTGCCAACAGTGGTATAAAGCATGTGTTTAAGTTCATTGATTGGTCCCTTTTCTGTAGTAAAAAGTACAATCACGGTGCTTGCGGCTATAACCTCGTCATTATTTAAATCACGCTGTTCTTCTCCAGCATTATTTCGTCGATAGGCATCTAAATTCTCATCATAATTCCATTCAACTGAGAATTGATTATAACCAGACCAAAAATCATAACTAATCTGTCGCACTGTTCCTGGAGATTGAGCTTCTTCTTCAAACGCCCAACCCGAATAATTATCTTGCCAAGGGGCTGCAGGAATTGTTTTGCGATTTACTATTCGCTCTGGAGTTAGATTAGTCCAATCCCTTTTAGCAGCTACTTCCCAAAGCGCTTCTGTTTCACTTTGCATAGTATGTTCGGTTTCTACGGTTTTACCTGGGATTCGCTTATAATTGCGCACAAAAGTTGGATAACCAATGGAAAACTGATCCATGTCGTTTTCGCTTCGCCAGCCATAATCAGCAATTTGACCAAGAGCGTTACTTGGTCCAGACAAATTGGCTCCGCCAACGTGCACATACATGGGCAAATTAAATCCTGAAGCCCAATCTACAAAATAAGTACGAGCACTCCGGACTGGAGCAATTACTACGTTCTCATTTTGGGCAGCACAGTAATAAAGAGCGGCAAAACGAGTAACACCGCCCTCTGCAACAGCCTCAAAAATAACGTCAGCTCGACTTAATCCAGAATGGGGTCTTGCGCTTGGGGAATTTTCCACCATTACAAATAAAGGTCTTCTGCTCTCCCAAGCATTTTTTTCCGTTAAAGTATAGTATTTGCCATTCAATGGACAGGCTTGGTCTTTAGCTTCATTAGGATCAATATCAAGTAATCCAGCTAAGATTGACTCTTTCTGTTCTCCTTTGGGCCCATCCAAAGCTATTGCTTTTCTAGAAAAATAAGAAAAAGTAAAAAACGAGATTAAGCTAGATGCTAAATAAAAAAACAATAAAATAATTAAATTCTTTTTAGGCATAGTGCTTCACTACCTTTCTAAAAAATTAACAATCCTAAGTATAGCGCAAAACAATTAAAGCTAAAACTACTAAAACTACCAGGGTGACTAGCAATGTCTTTTTTAAATCCTGATTAATTAATTTTGGATCATAATTAAATAAACTAGTAATTTGCTCAGTCTTTATTATTTCTTTTTTTTCTAATTTTTGATGCGTTTTTTCACTAGCAAGTGGTTTTTTTGCAGTTTTGATTAATCTTTTTTTTGCTCTGATTTTATCAATTTTCCGACGTTTTTTTGCCATAATTCATTTACTCAAGATCTATTTTAAAAAAATTTCATTACATCATTGACAGATACAAAAACCATCAACAGGATTAAAACAAAAAACCCTAAATAATTTGCCCAGTTAGCTATCTTCTCAATTTTATTTTTGGCAATCACTTTTTCTAATAATATAAAAACTGCTCGACCACCATCCAAAGCTGGAATAGGCAATAAATTCATTACCCCTAAATTTATTGATAATAG
>JAAZKO010000017.1 GCA_012799795.1 Minisyncoccota bacterium
AATCATAATTATTCATGTATTTCTTAAATTCTTCAGAAACTTGCGCTTGATAGTTTCTGAAGAATTTAAGAAATACATGAATAATTATGATTTAACTCAAGCTTTAAATTTACTAGATAAGGGCTTAAGTAAATTGGATCAATATTTAGCTAAAGAAAAACCCTGGTTAAATGAGAATAGTAATCAAAAAGAAGTTTTGACAAAGGCTATTCATACCCTATTAGACATTAATCAAAGTTTACAAATCTTTATGCCAGAAACAGCTGAGACTATTGAGAAAAATTTTAATCAAAATAGTATTAGTCCTTTTACTCAGGGCCTATTTAAAAGAATTTAAAAGAATTTAGAAAATTAATTGTGCCAATTTTTGATACACATTGCCATTACAATCTTGAGCCACTTTATAGCGGTCAAACTCTTTATTTCAAAATTGCCAATGACGACCCAATTTTGCAAAAGAATTGGCGAGATCACTGGCTAGAAGCTCAAAAAAGCGATGTTAAAAAAACCTTGATTCCCGGCGCAGGCTCAAGCAGTAGCCAATTAGCTGTTAAAATTGCTAGCCAAGAAGAAAACTTATACGCTAGCGTTGCTATTCACCCTCTCCGAGTAAAAAAAATCGAGCTTGAATCGGCTATTAATAAAATTGAAAGTTTAAGTCAAGATAAATCAGTGATAGCCATTTGCGAAACTGGCCTAGACTACTTTCATTTTACCCAAAAAGATAGTTTAGATGAAATTGAAAAAATAAAAAAAGCTCAGCAAGAATTGTTTATTAAACAGATTCAACTGGCGGTTAAAAAAGAACTAACTCTAATTATTCACGCTCGTGACAAAGAAGAAGAAGCTTATTACTCTATTTTAGAAATCCTAGACAAACATTGGCCTGCTAAACAAAATGTTATTTTTCACTGTCTTTCAGGACCATTGACTTATGTTAAAAAAGCCATAACTATTAAAAATAGTTACTTCGGTTTTGACGGCAATTTAACTTTTAAAAATGCTGACTACTTGCGGGATCTTTTTCAGTTTATTCAAAAAGAATTTCCAAAAAAAATTTTGTTAGAAACCGATGCGCCATATTTAGCACCCAATCCTTACCGAGGACAAATTTGTCGACCAGCAATGATAGCCGACTTAGCGAGTTTTGCTAAAGATAATCTACAAGCTAACTTAGAGCAAATTTATCACAACTCTTTATTGGCCTTTAATCTAAAAGATAATGGATAAACTTCATCATGATTAAACGTTACTTCCGTCGCCATCCTATTCGCACCAAAAGAGCTCTCGAAATATTGCCTGGATTTACTTCTTGGTTTTTGATTTTATTTCCAATTTGGGGTTCATTTCTTGTCCCCAAATTTGTCGCTTATTATGTGATTGTTTTTGCTGTTTATTGGCTATATAGATCAATTAATTTAGCTATTTTTGCTAGCATTGCTCAAAATAAAGTTAAAAAAAATTCTAAAAACGATATTTTACCTAAATTAAAAAAACAATTTCCTCAACGTTGGCAAACAATACATCATTTGATTATCATCCCTACTTTTCAGGAACCATTAAGCACTTTGGAAAACACCTTGCTCGGCCTAAGTAAACAAAGCTTTCCACGCAAAAACATTCACATCATGCTTTCTTTCGAAGAAAGGGAGGGTAATGAAGCTGATAAAAAAGCCGCGTATTTAGAAAAAAAATTCGGCAAGGTTTTTGGACATTTGTGGTCAACTAAGCATCCTGACATTCCTGGTGAAATTAAAGGTAAATCTTCTAATACAGCCTGGGGTGCTAGAAAAGCTAAAAAACTTTTGGTGGATCAAGTAGGTATACCCCTGGAAAATATTACTATCACCAGTGAGGATGCTGACGCAATTTTGCATCCTTACTATTTTTCTTACTTAACCCATAGCTTTCTTACTAGTAAAAAACCCTATAACAAGAGCTGGCAGGCCGGTATCTGTTTCTATAATAATATTTGGCAAGTTCCGGCTCCAATTAGAGTATTAGCAGCTACTCAATCAGTAACTCAAATTTATATTTTAGCAAGACGTGATCGTTTAATTAATTTTTCAACTTATTCGGTTTCGCTTAAACACATTGAAGATATTGGTTATTGGGATACCGATGTCATTCCGGAAGATTACCGCCTTTTCTTTAAATCCTATTTTGCTAAAGACGGTGATTTCGAAGTTGAGCCAATCTTCTTACCTATTTATGCAGACGCTGCCCAATCCACAGGTTTTTGGAGTAGCATGCGTAATCAATATGAACAAATTAAACGTTGGGCGTGGGGGGTTAGTGATGATGCTTATATTATTCGTCATTATGTGCTCAGTGATAAGGCTCCTTTTATTGACAAAACCCTACGAGTTTTTAAAGTCATTGAAGATCATTTTTTATGGCCGGTTAATTGGTTTGCCATCACCGTCTCAGCCATGTTACCTCCACTGCTGAATCAACAATTTAGTCGGACCATTATTGGTAAAACATTGCCCCAAGTTTCTTCGACTTTATTAACCATGTCTATGATATCAATGCTCTCTATTTTTGTTATTGATGCTAAAAACCGACCACCAAGACCTAATAAAAATTTTTGGTCTTATATTAGCCAACCCTTAGAGTTTTTATTAATCCCAGTCGTTGGTTTCTTTTTTAGTGCTCTGCCGGGCATGGATGCTCACACTAGATTAATGTTTGGCAAATACCTAGAATACCGAGTCACTGAAAAAGTCGCTAATCCTCAAAAGGACAAATAAGCTAAAGTGCTACTTGCACTGTTGGCTTTTTTCCAGATAGAATAGATCATATGTCTGTGAAAAAAACCCTAAAAAAAATTGATCATTTTTTTGATCAACAAACTGCTCTACTCCTAAGTTTATTTTTGCTAGTGATACTCAGAATCCCAAATTTTTTTGAACCTTATTGGTATGGAGACGAAAGTATCTATTTAGCGGTGGGCAATGCTCTCAATCAGGGAGGCAAACTCTACACCACCATTATTGACCATAAAACCCCGCTCATTTATCACTTTGCTAGGGTTCCCAATCAATTTTATTTTCGCTTGTTAAACCTGGTCTGGATGATCTTAACTACTATTTTCTTCTACTTGTTTGCTAAAAAATTGTTTAAAAAAGAAATCCCAAGTTTTATCGCCACGATTATTATGGTCTTATTAACTACCTTGCCCTGGCTAGAAGGTAATATTCCCAATGGCGAACTATTTGTTTTGGGCTTTATAATTCTAGGGGCTTTTTTGTTTACTCATACTAAGATTTGGCAAAACTTTTTTGCTAAAAAAATTACTTGGCCTAAAAAGAAAATGAAGGAATCACTATTGTTATTTAGCTCGGGTTTTCTTTTCTCTTTAGGAATTTTAACAAAGGTTCCGGCCCTACTGGATTTAGTCCCTTTTTTCTCAATCTTTGCTTTATTGCTTTTATTAGACGTAGTGCAAATTAACAAAAAATTTAAAGATTGGAAATCAACTTTCAATCAATTATTGTGGAGATTTTTGTGTTTTTCGCTTGGTATAGCTGTTCCGATTCTGTTTTCCATTATTTACTACCAATCTATTGGATCTGGTCAAGATTATTTAGATTACGGTCTCTTATATAACTTGCGCTACAGTCAATCTTGGAGCCTAGATTTCAACTCAGCCTTTATGAACTTTTCCTTTTCGCTATTAGGTAAAACACTCTACTTTTTCTCCTTTTTAGTATTAATCGCTCTCAACACCAAAGAACTAGATAAACGTTTTCAATTTTTGAGCATTTGGTTTGTCGCTACTTTATATTCAACCTTGCTTTCTAATCGCCCCTATCCTCATTACTTTATTCAAATGGTTCCAGCACTTGCTTTGTTGTTAGTAGAAATGGGTAGTCGCTTAGGAAAAAAGGCAAAGGATGTAAAAAAACATTACAAAAGTATTATCACCGGTTTAGCACTAATTTCTTTAACTATTTTTATTATGTTGAGCTTAAATTTTAAAGCATATTCAACGATTAAATATTATGCCCAATTTTGGCGAATGGCTAGTGGTCAAATCAGCAAAAAAGAATATGACTATTCATTTAATAATTTAATAACAGACAATCAAAAAATTGCCCAGTTCATTGATGAACTAGGCTTAGAAAAAATTTTTATTTGGGGTGATAATGCCATGCTCTATGCTCAAACTAAAACTGTGCCCACCTCGCGCTTTACCGTCGCTTTTCACATTAAAGATTTTGCGGACTACGAACGTACTCTAGCCCAAATTAAAGATGAAGAGCCAAAATTAATAGTAGTAATGAAAAAAGATCAAGAAACTTTTCCTGAACTTAATATTTTCCTTAAAGAAAAATATTTAATAAATTCCCAATTTGATCACATGAATCTTTTTCTCAAAAAATAAGATCTTTTAAAATAAGGTTTATAATATGACTATGGATGTTAGCTTTAAAGATTCTTCTCGTCGAAAAAAACAATTCAAATATTTAACTTTTTTGCCAAAACATTTTCGCCAAGTGGCACTTTATGCGCTTATTGCCAACCTAGTTACTCTTGCTCTCTCACTATTATTTTTTCCTTCCCTGCAAAAAAAAATTCCTTTATTCTACTCTTTGCCCGATACTCAGCAGCTGGTTGGGAAAGAAGCGATTTTAATTTTACCTGGCTTAGCTTCGCTAATCAACATTATTCATTTTTTTATCATTAAGAAATTTAAAAGTGCTCATCTAACTATCTTGCAAGTCTTTTTAATAAGCACTTTAGTCTTAGAAATTTTGATTTTAAGCATTCTATTGCGATTACTTATAATTTTAACTTAGTTTATGTGGCCAATAATTGTTAGTTTTTTAATCAGCTTAAATTTTGCCCCTTTGGTCATTAGTTTTTATAAAAAAAAACATTGGGTTGATGATCCAAAAAAAAATCATCATGCTAAAGTTACTCATACTGATGCTGCGCCGCGAGGCGGAGGTTTAGTAATTTTTCTAGCTGTTTTGCTTTCTGCTCTTTTTTTTCTTAATTTCGACCGTTACTTAATTGCCATTTTTTTAGGTGCTTTAATTTTAACTGTAGTGGGAGTTATTGATGATATTTACAATATTAACCCTTATTGGCGCTTGTTAACTGGCTTGCTGGCCACCCTGATTGTGGTTGGCTCTGGCATTGGCATCGCCTATGTTAGTAATCCTTTGGGACCAGGAGTTATTCATCTTGATCAACCACAATTAAACTTCTTTCTTTTGGGTGAAGACAGAAGTATTTGGTTGCTTTCCAGTATTTTTGCCATTTTTTTTATTATGTGGAATATGAATATTATTAATTGGTCAAAAGGAGTTGATGGGCAATTGCCTGGTTTTGTAATGGTAGCCTGTCTTTTTATTGCTGTCTTAGCTAACAGTTTTCAGGATGCTCCTAGCCAATTTAATGTTGCTCAATTAGCTTTGATTGTATCTGGAGCTTTTGCTGGTTTACTCTATTGGAATTTTTATCCACAAAAAATTATGCCAGGGTATGGAGCAGGTTCTTTGGCCGGTTATTTCTTGAGTGTTTTAGCCATTCTTTCAGGAGCAAAAGTAGCAACCACCTTGATGGTTTTAGCTATCCCTAGTGCCGATGGAGTTTTTACAATAACTAGAAGAATTTTAGCTGGTAAATCTCCTTTTTGGGGCGATCGTGGCCACTTACACCATAAATTAATGGATAATTTTGGTTGGGGAAGACGCCGCATTACAGTCTTTTACATTTTTACTAGCTTCCTACTAGGCTTCCTGTCTCTATTTCTCAACACCACAGGTAAAATTATCAGCATTATTATTGTTGCTTTTTTTGTTTTTGCTTTTTTAATCTATAATAAGTTAAGAAAATGATATCAATCACGGATAGTCAGCTATTTTTATTAATCAAAACAGCCCGCCCTAAACAGTGGTTAAAAAACCTAGCCCTTTATGCTTCTTTAGTTTTTTCAGGGTTTTTCTTTTATAAACCAGGCATCGGACCATCCTACTTTTACTTAGTCACATATGCTTTTATCATTTTTTGTTTGCTAACTAGCAGCACCTATATTCTTAACGATTTGATTGACGTTGAAGCTGATCGCAAACACCCTTTTAAGAAAAATAGACCTCTGGCGTCAGGAAAATTGCCAATTCCAATCGCTATTTTCGCTATCGCTTTTTGTCTGGCTCTAGTATTTTGGTTGAGCTTAGCACTTCCGTTTATTTTTAAAATTTTAATTTTTGCTTATCTAGTTTTACAAATATTTTACTCACTTTATTTCAAACAAATTGCTATTTTAGACATTATTTCTATTGCAGCGGGTTTTTTGATTCGAGTTTATGCGGGAGCAGTTGTGGTTAATTTACACATGAGTGTTTGGTTCTTATTAACTGTCATTTCCATGTCCTTATTTATGGCTGTTGGCAAAAGACAAAGTGAAAGAACTCTGATGACAGAACATAAATTATCTTTTGCCAGAAAGAGTTTGGATACCTACAGCGTCCGTCTCCTAGATCAATATACCAGCATTTTTGCTACTTCTACTTGGATTACTTATGCTCTTTTTGCTTTTCAAAACTCTCCAGGTGATGGCTTAAATTTACTTTTCGAACACTTTCCAAATTTAGTAGTTAATTTACCTCGCACCCTCCAATCACAGAAATTATTAATGTTAACCCTGCCTTTTGTAATTTTTGGAATTATGCGCTATTTACAATTAGTTTATGAAGAAAATCGTGGCGAAGCTCCAGTTGATGTTCTTTTAAAAGACAAAACTTTGTTGATAACTGTTTTTTTATGGTTTATTGGAGTAATGTTTGTTATTTACGCCTAATTTTAAGTGCTGATTAATAAATTTGACTAACAAATCAATTGGCAAACCATGAGTAAAGGCCGTCAAATTGCCCTTCGACCAAGCTAATAGGGCCATCCCCGCATCGTAAGCAGGACTAAAAGCAGCTGACCAAGTCAATACCGGCTGGTGACTAATGTAATTTTCAATTTCAACTGACGAGAGCTGGCGAAAAGAGGCCTTAGTCTTTACACTGGAATTTTTTATAGTTCTTTCATGAGAATTTTTATAAATAAAGGCATAACCAGTAATGGCTTGAATTTCCCAGCCACTTTGAAATTTAAGCATCTTTCTTGCCTCAGCTTTTGTTTTAGGTTTTTCTAGAATTTTTCCTCGACACACACAAAAAGTATCAGCTGCCACAATAATTGCTTCTCCGGTCACCGTCTTTGCTACTTCCTCAGCTTTAGCTAAAGCAATTTTTTTGGCTTTATCTCGAGGATTTTTAAAAGTAATTAGCGACTCATCGATGCGCGCCGGATGAGTTTTAAATTGATATGGTAAACTTGCTAAAAGCCTTGCCCGTTGTGGCGATTGAGATGCTAAAATAAATTGCATAAACTTAATAAGTATACAAAAATATCTAATGAAAGACAAAATATGAAAATTAATAAGGCAGTAATTACTTCGGCCGGTTTCGGAACTAGATTTTTGCCCATCACTAAAACTATCCAAAAAGAAATGCTGCCCATTTTAGATCGACCGCTAATTGACTATGTGGTTGAAGATTGTGTTAAGGCGGGTATCAGTGACATTATTTTTGTTGTTAGCGAACACAACTATCAAGTGCTCCATTATTATCGAGAAAATCAAAGGCTTTATCAATATTTAAAGAAAAATAACAAATTAGAACTTTATGAGTTAATTGAAAATCTCCATCTAAAAGCTAATTTTCATTTCATCAAACAACGTGATGCTGATGATTATGGCACAGCTGTCCCCGTCCAACTCGCTAAAGAATACTTAAAAGACGAGGAGGCATTTTTAGTGCTCATGGGCGATGATTTTATTTACAAGCAAAATGGTTTGAGCGAAGTGACAGCCATGATAGATACTTATGAAAAATCTGGGGCAAAGGGCTTAGTAACTTGCATTGAAAAACCAGACGAATTACTCCACCGTTACGGGGTGGCACAATTGGCTAAAGAAAATAATTTTCGTTATTTACAAGCCCTGGTTGAAAAACCTAAGCCAGGTACAGCTCCATCTAACTTAGCAAATATTAGTAAATATATCTTGCCTCAAGCAGTTTTTGATCTAATCGCTGTACAAGAACCAAACCCTCAATCTGGAGAGCTCTATATAACTGACACTATTAGTCAGCTAGCTCTTACTGAAAAAGTGGTAATTCATCAACCGCAAGGAGAGTATCTTGATGGAGGTTATCCCTTAGGCTGGCTGTTGGCTAACCTTAGCGTTGCCAAAGACAATGAAAAAATTTGGCAAGAAGTTAAAAAATTTGTTGAGCAAAGATAAAAAATTTACTTAACTCTTATCAACTATTTCTAACCATTTTTCAATATCAATGGCTGCCATAGCTCCAGAACCAGCTGCTACTATGGCTTGACGATAACGGCTATCACTTACATCACCCGCAGCAAATACCCCAGAGACTGAAGTCATTGTTGGGAAATGATTACTAGAGCTCCCTTCTTGTTCCTTACTCAGTTTCTTTAAGGCTTGTTGGCTACCAAACTGTCTAGTAAGAATATAAGAACGCTCGTCCATTTCAATTTGATTAGTAAACAAAGCGCTGTTGGGAAGATGACCAATGGCCATAAATATTCCATCAGCTGCAACTTCCTTTTCTAGCCCTTTTTGTAAAAGCTTCAAAGCAGTCACTCGCTGTTGATCGCCGAGTATCTCCTTGACTTCTGTGTTCCATAAAATTTTAATGTTATTATCATCAAAAACTCGCTTTTGTAAAATTTTACTAGCACGAAATTGCTCACGACGGTGAACAAGAAACACTTGATCGGTAAATTTTCTTAAAGCTAGAGCGTCACCCAAAGCAGTGTCACCTCCACCCACCACAAATACTTTTTTGTTTCGATAAAAAGCTCCGTCACAAACAGCACAAAAACCAAGCCCTTTACCTAAATAGGTTTTTTCTCCAGGTACGCCCGGCCTAATGTTCTCAGACCCCGTACTAATTAACACACTTTGCGCACTATAATCCGCTTTCTTATTTTTTTTGATCAGCTCAGTAGCTTTTAAAAGTTCTTGATTGGAAAAACGCTTAAAGTCTTGAAAGTCTATATTTTCTGGTAAAGAAGTCCATAATCGGAAGGGTCTTTGACTAAAATCAACTGCTGTTATTTCTTCATAACGAATTTCCGCATCAAACTTTGTTGCTTGTTTTTGCAAATTTAACATGAACTCTGGACCTCGCATTCCATCTGGAAAACCGGGAAAATTTTCAACATCACGAGTAAACATCAATTGACCTCCCATGCTCGAACCACTAAACAATGTTGGTTTTAATAAAGCCCGACCCAAATAAATTCCTGCAGTAAAACCTGCTGGTCCTGAACCAATAACAGCAATTGTTAAATTTTGCATATTCCTTCTAAGTAATTTATAAATTAAATAAATTGCCTAATCTAGGCGAGTGCTTCTTCAATCATTTTTTGATAGCCACTTTCACCTGGAAAACCAATTTTGCGATCATGTTCTTGCATTTTACCATCATCATCTTTCTTAAAAATAATGACTGTGGGAATGCTCATCACATTAAATTGTCCTGCCACATCTCTCGCTTCATCCACATTTAACTTAGCAATAATTATTTTGTCTTTGTAATCATTAGCTAATTTATCAATAATTGGCGCAGCCATTTGACATGGACCACACCACTCAGCAAAGAAATCCACCAAAACTGGTGTTTTTGCATTATCCAAAGTGGATTGAAAATTACTACTATCTAAATGTTGTGCTGGCATACTTGCCTTTCTTTATCTTTATTACTTTAATAATTCTTTTAAAATTAAATTTAATTGCTTCTGATCTTTCTCTTTAACACAATGGTCGGCAGCATTAGTTAAAACATCTCTAGCCACTCTTGACAGCGAATTACGAGCGGCAGTAATTTGTTGAGCTATTTCAACACAGGGTCGTTCAGATTGATACATGCGAATTAAACCATCAACTTGACCACGAATACGTTTTAATTGAGCAACTGTCTTATCCTCACTGGTCAAAGTTAATTTATTTCTTTTGAGAGCCATGTTATTATTATACCCTATGGGGGTATCTTGGCAATAGCTAATTTCTTGAATATTGTTAGTTTTTTAATTGAGCTTGTTTTTTAACGATCCGTCCCAATAACTTGTCTAAGCGTAATTCCTCAGTATCAGTTCTTTGGTTTTTCTTATCCAATTCTTTAATTTCTTGATTTATTTCTTCAATTTCAGCATGGACTATATTCTTTTTAACTTGATATAGAGCCTTTTGCCACTCTTTTTCCAGCTCAACATTTTTAATATTTTTTTCAAATTCAGGATTAAGTAATAATTCCATCAGTTTTTCTTTTAAATCTTCAGCTAATTTTTTACTAAATTTTTCTAGATCAAAATTTTTTAATTCTTTAGCCAGAAGCTCAACAATATTAATCAATCCAGGCGTTTGCCAATTTAAAGATAAAACTTCCTTTACTTCTTTAAGAAATAATTCTTCTTCAAATTGAAAAAGCAAAAATAAGAGATATTCCTCCATAATTTCTTGATGGCTTTTAGAG
>JAAZKO010000018.1 GCA_012799795.1 Minisyncoccota bacterium
CCTAGATTGAAGGCTTCAAAGGCCTTTGTCCTGCCATTAGACGATCGGGCAATGTTAAGCTATAACAGCTTGTTATTATAATTGTTTAATTAGTTTTTTTCAAAACAAAATAATGATTGAGCTTCTGAGATTTACCATCGGCTAAAAACTGATCTAATATTTGCAAGCCCGCTTTTTCAAACAATTTTTCACTAGCTTTATTATCTAAATGATGACAATAGCGAATTGCTTCTTTTTTTGTAGAGGTTTTTTCTTTTTTTCGCCAATCTAATAAATAATCGTCATTTTCAAGATTTTTTAACAGTTTTTTCAACTTTAGTCTTTGAAAAATATTTATTTTTGGATTTTTTCGAATTTTTTGCCAATTTAAAATGTTTTTTTGAAATCTTTCATCTTTAGCAAATTGCCAATTACTAACTATTACCAAACCGTCTTTATTTATAATTTCTTTTAATGATTGAAAAAAACTTAAGCGCAAGTCACCACTAGGCAAATGATGGCTTAGACCAAAGACAACTATTAAATCAAATTGTTGAGAAAACGGCCAAATAATTTTCTTATTTTTTAAATAATTGCTAATTAAATCAAATTTTAAAAGCTGAGCATTAATATTTTCTTTATCAATTGTTTCCTGAGCAATATTTAGTAATTTTGCAGAATTATCTAGGCCAAGATATTTAAAATTAATATTTTTTTCTTTTAAAAATTGAGCGAAACGGGCATTGCCGCAAGCTAAATCGAGGACTTGAATTTTTTTTTGATTTTTAATATTTTTTTCTAAAAACTGAGGAATTTTTTGCCAACCTTGCCAAAAATATTGACGACTATCGCTAAAATCATCAGCCACGTTTTGATAGAAGTCTTTATTAAGCTTATTGAGTTTGTTGATAGTTATTTTTTGCACTCTAGCCTATTTTAGCAAACAAAACACAATTGCAGGGTATAATAAAGCTCGATGTCTAAAATGGAAGATCAAGAGATTGTATCTAAATTAGTTAAAAGATTAGAAGCTAATTTAAATTTATCTTGGTCAAAAATATTGACTTTGATTAAAAAATATCCTAAAAAAGATGGTGGTTTTTTTAGTAAAACTGAGATTATTAACGCTTATCGCCAGCTTTATCCAAAAAAACCTTATGGTCGATTAGTACAAAAATTAAGGCTGAAACCAACGCGTAGTGCCTCTGGTGTAGCCCCAGTAACAGTTTTAACAAAACCCTATCCTTGTCCAGGAAATTGTTTGTTTTGTCCAAATGATTTACGGATGCCAAAAAGTTATTTGGCTGAGGAGCCTGGAGCGCAACGGGCAGAAAAGAATTTTTTTGATCCTTATTTGCAAGCAATGAGTCGCTTAACGGCTTTAGCTGACATGGGTCATCGTACAGATAAGGTAGAATTAATTGTTTTAGGTGGCACTTGGACTCATTATCCAGAAACATATCGATTGTGGTTTATTGAACAATGTTTTAAGGCAATGAATGACTTTAGCAAGCAGGATCGATCTGCGGTGATTCGTCGAAGATATGAAATAGCTATTAAGAAATTGGATCAAGCACACATGAGCAGTGAGGCAAAGGAGAATTTAGCTCTATTAAATCAATTAGATTTAGATGAAAAGTTGGTTAGAGAAAAATACAATCAATTGATTACAAAACATTATTTAGAGCCTGAAAAAAAAGCTGGCATCAGTGACTGGCAAATATCAGATTGGGGAAAATTATTAAAAGCTCAGCAAAAAAATGAAACAACACGAGCTCGCTGTGTTGGTTTGGTTTTAGAAACTCGACCTGACGAGATTAATCAGCAGACTGCTCTAGATTTGCGCAAACTAGGAGCGACCAAAATTCAATTGGGAGTGCAGGCTCTAGATGATGAAATTTTGCAATTGAATCGTCGCGGACATGGCGTGGCTGAAACAGAGCAAGCTTTTGCTATTTTACGCCAACTAGGCTTTAAAATTCATGTGCACTGGATGGCTAATTTATATGGCAGAACGGTTGAAAATGATCAAGAAGATTTTTTGAAACTCTTTAGCGATAAAAATTTTCGTCCCGATGAATTAAAAATTTATCCCTGCTCTTTGATTGCCAGTGCTCCGCTCATGCAATATTACCAAGATGGTAAATGGCAACCCTATGATTATCAAGAAATGTTGGCTATCACCACTTTTACTTTGAAAAACACTCCGGCTTATTGTCGGATAACGCGGATGTTGCGGGATATTCCCGCCCAAGACATTGTGGCTGGTAATATTAAAAGCAATTTTCGTCAGATAGCTGAAGCGCAAGTAAAAAAAGAAGGAGTGGAGATTAAAGAAATTCGCTCTAGAGAAATTCGTCGCCACAGCTTTGATGAGAAAAAAATTAACTTAAGTAAAATTAAATACCAAACGTCGGATAGCAATGAATATTTTTTGCAATTTACCATAGTAATTGAAGGTGGTGAAGAAAAAATTTTAGCCTTTCTGCGACTTAGTTTACCTAAAGGAAAAAAACACTGGTATCCGGGGCTAAAAGACAGTGCTTTGATTCGTGAAATTCATGTCTATGGTCAGGCATTAGCTTTAGGTGGTGAGGCTAAGGGTCGGGCTCAACATTTAGGACTTGGTAGTCGCTTAATTGGCGAGGCAAGAAAAATAGCTCAAAAAGCAGGCTATAAAAAATTAGCGGTGATTTCTGCAATTGGAACCAAAGAGTATTACCGCTCACGAGATTTTACTAACGGAGATTTATATCAATTTTTATCATTAGAGAAAAAAGATTAATTTTCTTTATTCATTTCAAGGCGCTGACGAGTGTAAGTAATTTTACGTTCAACCACTTCCTTAATGTCAATATCAAGCTCAATAGCTAAAAGAAGTAAAGAACCGAAGACGTCGGCAAATTCATCTTCCAAATTTTTTCGAGAAAAATTAGCAATTTTTGAATTGCGCTGCAAGTTCATACTAGTCAAGATTTCGTCAGATAATTCACCCAACTCTTCAACAATCTTCATGGTTCTAGCAAAGATTCTTTGGTTTTCATCTTTAAGTGGCCAGCGTTTATTTAAAAATCGAGCTATTTTTTGGTATTCACTGATTATTTCATCTAATTGCATAACTGATTATTATATCATTGATCACAATTAACTTGATCATATTTTAGTTTAATACAGCCAGAGCCGATTCCTGGCAAAATGGATTGGGGTTTAATTTTTTGTTCACAGATAGCTAATGCTTCAATACTTTGCTGATGAAAAACCACTGGTAAAAGAAAAGTTTGTTTATTCAATAAAGAAAATTTCTCAGATAGTTTTTGGGTTAATTGTCTATTAAGTATTAATAATTCTTGAATTTTTGCTAGTTCTTCTTGATCAAGATAGAGTTTTAAATTTAAACATACATAGCAATGTTGACAATTTTTTTCTTTATCGTTTTTTGAATCGTCTTGTTTCCTGTCATTGCCATTTTCAGCATCGCTAAAATAATTCTCAATAATTCTCTCCAAACAAGTTTTACTCAGAGCGTAGTCTTTCATCTTTTTTAGTTTGTTTATTTCAATTTGATGGCGCGGATGTTGAGGGTCATTTTGATAACTTTTATCTAATAAACACTTTTGAATATAAAGATCTTTGGCAGTAAATAGCAAATAACAATAGCTAGTTTTGCCATCACGCCCTGCCCTGCCCGCCTCCTGATAGTAATTTTCCAGATTAGCTGGTACTTGATAATGAACGACTAAATGAACGTCAGCTTTGTCAACACCCATGCCAAAGGCATTGGTGGCAATAATAATTTGCAGTTGACTAGATAAAAATTGGTCCTGAGTGGTTTGGCGCGCGGCCTTTTCCATGCCGCCATGATAGTAAGCGATTGCTAATTTAGGGTTGAGTGACTTTAATAGTTGGCAGAGCTTTTCACAGGCCGCGCGCGTACTGCAATAAATTACAGCATTTTTGTTCGCATGTATTTTTAAAATTTTAATCAGATAAATATTTTTTTCAGCTTGGGTATGACAAATTAAATTATGGAAAATGAGGTTTTCTCGCAAAAAACTAGCAGAAAATTCTTGACAGGGTTCTAATTTCAAGAAGAGTTTTATTTCCTTTTTAACCAAAGTCGTGGCAGTAGCGGTAAAAGCGCTAATTACAATTTTTTCTTTCTGATCTTGAATTTTTTCTAGAAATTCTGGAATTTTTTTGTAGGCTGGCCGGAATTGATGAGCCCACATGCTAATGCAGTGCGCTTCATCAACACAAATCATGGAAATTTTGATTTGTTGGCAGAGTTTAATGATGTTTTTATTATTTAATCGTTCTGGAGCCAAATATAAAAATTTATATTGATTATTTGCTAAAGCATTAATTCTTTCTTCAATAATGTTTTTGTCTAATTGGCTATTGATAAAAGTCGCGCTAATATTTTTGGCTAGCAGATGATCGACCTGATCTTTCATTAAGGAAATAAGAGGTGAAATAATAATGCTTAAACCAGGAAAAATTAAAGCTGGTACTTGAAAGCAAATTGATTTACCGCCACCTGTTGGTAAAATAGCTAAAGTATTTTGTTTCTTTAAAATTGATAAAACAATTTCTAATTGTCCGGGTCGAAAATCACTAAAACCAAAATATTCTTGTAAGGTGTTTTTGGCTAATTGAGAGAGTTCTTGATCAGTCACCCAATCATTATTGATGAACAGCTCGACAAACGATTGACGAAATCTGATTTGAAACTTTAATATTTCTTATTAGAAATTGAAAAAACTGTTTAAATTTTTTCTTTATGCTCTCCATTAAAGTAGATTTTGAGAACAATAAATGCTCCCATAAAAATTCCCAATATGTTAAGAGCTAGAATTAACAAATGTTCTAAAGCTACTGAATATTGATTTGTGACAATTCCGGCTGTGAAATTAACAATCGGAGGAACTAAGGAAATGGCGATGGAAATTCCCACGCCAGCGCTAGAAGCATCGGGCCAGATCCAAAGTAGCGTGCCAACTACTCCCATCAATACAGCAACGATGAAAGTGTCAAATAAACTAATATTGGGTAATAAATAATTAAAGTTTTCTAATTGACTGAAAGAATTTAATAAAAACCAAAAAATCAAACTAGTTAAAACTGAGGTGAGTAATAGGACTAATAAAGTTTTTAAGGATTTAAAATAATCTTTATAATTTTTAGAAACAAAAAAAACCATGCTGGAAATAATTGGATCAAAGAATGGCGAAATGAGCATTGAGCCGATTAAAATATAAACACTATTAATTTTTAAGCCAAAAACCGCCACAATGCTGGAAATAATGTTTAATAAAATTAAATCCTGATCAATTTTAAAATTTTCCCGAGCTTTCTTTTCAAGAAAATTGGTTTTAAGAATTTTTTTAAGAATGTTCATTAATTGCTTATAATAACTTGTGTCGGGGAAACAGGACTCGAACCTGCGGCCTTACGGTCCCAAACCGTACGCTCTAGCCATCTGAGCTATTCCCCGTTGCTTAGTTAATGTCCTACTCAAGTGCCGCGGGTGGGAATCGAACCCACACACTATTGCTAGCACGAGATTTTAAGTCTCGCGCGTCTACCAATTCCGCCACCGCGGCGACTGTTAACTTTCAAATTATACCATTTTTTTATTGGGTAAAAGACAAGAGTTCATAAACTTTATAAATGTCCCCTGCCCCAACGGTAATGGTCAGATCAAAATTGTTTTGACGAATATAATCAGCTAAGTCTTCAATGTTTTTGAGGTATAGAACTTTACTTTGGGGAAATTTATCCTGAATGGCTTTTACTAAATCTTGGCTGGAGACGCTATAGTCTAATTTTTCTCTGGCAGAGGCAAAGATATCTAAAATAATTAGTTGGTCTTGGTCATTAAGATTACTGCCTAAAACTTCTACAAAGTCTTTAAACATTTTTTTGCTGCGACTATAAGTGTGAGGTTGAAAAGCAATTATCTTTTTATCTTTGGGAAAGTATTGATTGAGACTGCGGATTAACTCACTTAATTCATTGGGATGGTGAGCGTAATCATCAAAAAAGCGCTGAGCATTTTCTATATGGACTAATTCAAAGCGTCGTTTTGTAGATTGAAAATGACTTAAAGCTTGGCAGCTCTGTTTGAGGGGAATTTGTAGTTCAGCTAGCGCGGCAATAGTTGCTAGCGCATTCATTAAATTAAATTGACCAGGAACTTTTAATCTGAGTTGAGCTTGTTGGGTTTTATTTAATAACTGCTGATTAATTGTGGCCAAACTGTGTCCGTGCTTAATTTGCCAATCACTTAAAAAATAATCACTAGCTTTTTTCCACGAAAAAGTGATGATATTTAAATCGCTTCTTTGTTTTTTTACTTCTTGACTGAGTCTGAGAAGTTCAGCATTGTCGCTATTAATAATGAGACAACCCTTTTTTTTAATTTGCAAGAAAAACTTTTTAAAAGCAATTTTACTGGCTGCAAAATTTGGATAGACATCTGGGTGGTCATAGCTAAGATTACTGCAAACTACAACTGCTGGTTTTAAGAAACTAAAACGCGGCACAAGTTCTTCACTCTTTTCCAAAGCATTAACATCAACCACATATTCGTCTGCTTCAGCAATAAAATAAGCAGATTGAGGATTCCATTCGCCGGTGGCATTTAAGCCGATTATTTCTCCTACACCAACTGAAAAAGAAATAGGAATTTTTAATTCTTTTAAAACCCAAACCAACATGGCGCTAATAGTGCTTTTACCACCGACTCCACAAATCGCTACTCCCTCTTTTTGATTAAACAATTCAGCCAAAGCTTCTGCTTGAGAATAAATTGGAATATTAGCTGCGATAGCTTTTTGCACCTGGGGGTGATCTATACCTTGATGAGCGGCGGTGTAAATTACACAGTCTGGCTTTTTTTTATTTGTTTTGTTTAAAAAATTTTCATCAAAGTTGTTTATAGCAATTTTTCTTTTTTCTAAAATTTTGGCAGTAACAAAATCTTCTTCAACATCACTACCCCTGACAGTTTTTCCCGCATCTAACAAACACTGTGCAATAGAAGTCATTGCTACTCCTTTAACGCCAACTAGGTAAAAATTTTGATAATTTAGTAAAGAAGTTGATCCTTTTTCAGACATAGGACAGTTTATCGCAAGGCTTTTTTAACCGCTTTAATTTCATTCCAAGGCTTTTCAACTTTCCCATAACACATGCTTTTTTCTGGGCCCTTGCCCAATAGCGCAATCAAGTCTCCTTTTTTGGCTATTTTTTGCAAAGTAAAGTTGATAGCTTCTTGGCGATCAGCAATAGAAATTACTTTATTATGATTATTTCCTAATGACTCCTTCATTTGACGAATAATATTCCAGACATTTTCAGTGCGAGGATCTTCCGCAGTGAAAATTACTAAATCTGCTAGTTCACTACCAATTTGGCCCATAATTGGTCTTTTTTCTCGATCTCGAAGACCGGCACAACCATAAATGGCAATTAAACGACCAGGCATTTTTTCTGTATTCATTTTTTGCCGCAAGGCTGTTAAAGATTCCCTCAAACCTTGAGGAGTATGAGCAAAATCGACCACTACTTGAAAACTTTGTTTTTGACCACTTAGTTTTTTGAGATTTAAAAATTCCATTCTGCCACTTACACCTGGAAATTTTTTTAAGCCTGCTATTAATTGCTCCTCGTCTACGCCAATTTTTTGGGCTATCTTAATCGCCAAGCGAGCATTCATTTGATTAAATTCTTCAGGAAAGCGATTAATTAGTTCTCTATATAATGCTTCGCTTAATTCATCTTCCCTACTATAAGTTAAAACTTGATGGCGTGAACTCGGCAATATTCTTTTCAGTCGATAAAATGATTGATCGTCTTCGTTGAGAACGACGATTTTACTTTTTCTCAAAACTGAGCTTTTAGCATTCAAATAATTTTGATAATTAAGATGATAGTCAAAATGATCTTGACTAATATTAGTAACACCAGCAATTAGTGGATGAATACCAAATAGACGATATTGATAAGCTCCCTGAGAAGTATATTCTAAAATTAAATATTCGATTTTTTCTTTAAGCATCTGACTCATTAGGCGATAAAGGTCGTCTGGGGGTGGGCTGGTAACATGAAAACCGGTTTCAATTTCGTTTTGACCAATGCAGGCAGCAAGTGTTGAAATTAGGGCTGTTTGATAGCCGGCAACTTTTAATAAATGATAAAGCAAGGTTGTGGTGGTAGTTTTGCCATCAGTGCCGGTAATGGCAATAATTTTTAGTTCTTTTTGAGGAAATTTATTTTTAAATTGAGCTGGAACAGCTTTAAATAAAGCTGTTTTAAAAAAATGATAGGGTTTTTTTACTTGATATAAAAAAGTTTCAAACATGTTAATCATATGATAACACTTTAATAACAATTTCAAAATAATACCTCGATTTGTCATATTTCTTGATAATAATCTTAAAAAGATGTTTGTTAAAACTTACAGTGCCATTAATCTAGCGCTTACTGTAAAAAAAATCGAAGTGGAAATTGACACTGTTATTGGCAAGCCAAGCTTTATATTAATTGGTTTAGCTAATCGAGCAGTTGAAGAATCCAAAGAAAGAATCAGCGCTGCCCTTTTACACTGTGGAGTGAGAATTAAGCCCCTCAGAACAGTGGTCAATTTGGCTCCAGCCGAATTAAGAAAAACTAGTAGTGCTTTGGAATTAGCGATTGCTGTTGCTCTACTTTGTCAATATGGGGAAATAAAAATTGATTGTCAGAAGGCATTGTTTTTGGGTGAGTTGTCTTTGACTGGTCAACTAAAGGCGGTTAAAGGAATTTTAAGCGTTGCTCTTCAGGCTAAGAGCTTGGGTTTTAAACAATTATATTTTCCTGAGGCAAATTTGGGAGAGTTATTATTAATTAAAGATTTAGAGCTTTTTCCTTTATCCAGTTTGGGAGAGTTTATTAACTTAGCCAAGAGAAATTCTTTAGATAAAGTCAAAAATAAAATCAAAAATTACCAAAACGAGAATTTAGATGATGTAAAACTTTCAATTCCAGATTTAGCAGAGTTTCAAGAACAAGATCAGGCTAAAAGAGCGTTGAGCATTTGTGCGGCGGGCGGCCATCATTTGTTACTTTTTGGTGAACCAGGTGCTGGGAAAACGTATTTAGCTCAAAGTATTTTGTCAATTTTACCAGAACTAAGTGACCAGGAAATCTTAGAGATTAATCAAATTTATTCATTATTGGCAGCACTTAAAAACGGTTTATTGACTAAAAGACCTTTTCGCCAACCGCATCACAGTGTTAGTAAAGCAGCATTTCTTGGTGGCCTGGATTTTCCTGGAGAATTAAGTTTAGCCCATTTAGGAATTTTATTTTTAGATGAATTCACTGAATTACGTCGTGATTTGATAGAAGCATTGCGACAACCTTTAGAAAATCAGTTTTTTAAAATTAATCGAGCTAAGCAAGAACTAATTTATCCGGCTAATTTTACTCTGATTGCCGCCGCCAACCCCTGTCCCTGTGGTTTTTATGCTAGTGACAAACCTTGCCGCTGTAGCACCTATGATTTACTGCGTTATCAAAAAAAACTATCTGGACCTATTTTAGATAGAATTGATTTAAGTATTAGAATTAAAGCTAATTGTCAGCGAGAATTATTTTTTAATTCCGTTTCTGCTCAAACTAGTCAAAAGATTAAGGAACAAGTAATGCTTGCAAAAAAAAGACAGGATCAGCGTTTACAAGATAGCCCTTTTTCTTCTAATGCTAATTTAACTAGTGAAGGAGTAAAACATTTTTGTCGACTGACTAAGGAAGCAAAAAAAACTTTAGATCTGGCTAGATCTCAATTGGGTTTGAGTGTGAGGGCATATTTTAAAACAATTAAAGTTGCTCAAACAATTAGTGATTGTCAGGCAGAAAAATTAATTACTACCCAGGCAATTGCCGAAGCTTTAAGTTTTCGCCAAACACCGATTAGTTTTAAGTAAATAAGATTAAACTTCCGCCCAAAAAGAAACAGTAGACGGCGAAAAATAAAAAGCGATTGTGATTTAGCACTCCTCTTAATAATTTTAAGCTAAGCAAGCCACTAAGAAAAGCGAGTAGCATGGCTGGTAAAGTTAAACCCCAATTAATTGATTGCAAATTTTGTCCATTTGTTTGGAAAATATCAAAAAAGAGAGCCCCAAAAATAGCAGGAATTGACAAGAGAAAAGAAAATTGAAAAGCGGCCTCAGCTCTAATCTTACTGCTTAAAGAGGCGAAAAGAGTAATACCAGAGCGGGAAACTCCAGGAAGAACAGCTAAAACTTGAAAAAAGCCAATTTTTAGAGCTGATAAAGGGCTAATGTTTTCTAGTTTTTCAGCAACTACTTGTTTTTGCTTCTTGCTCATAATTAAGAAACTTAAAAAGTTAAGCAAAGCGGAAATTAAGAGAAAAAAAGCAATCCAATTCACAGATTGGCTAACAGTTTTTAAAAGACTATCAATAAAAAAGACAATGGCAACTAGTGGCAGGCTAGCTAAAGTGATAAGGAAAATGGTTTTTTTTGAAAGACTTTTGATTGTCGGCCAAAAATAGATAAAAACAGCCAGCAATGTAGCCAAGTGCAGAGAAATTTCAAAACTGAGAGAGCCGGAGTTTATGTTAAAATAATTTTCTAACAAAAACAAATGGCCAGAGCTTGAAACTGGCAAAAATTCAGTTAAACCCTGAACTAAACCTAAGAGAATTGCTTGCCAAAAAGTCATGTTCTTATTCTAAACAGAATTTAAAATAAATTAAAGTGAACATGGCTCATAAGCCGGATTCTGTTTGATTAGTAATGATTTATCTAGGCACAACTTTATGACCATCTTTCCCAAGGGAAATAAAGGGAGTAGGTCCATTAAGGTCAAAGTCGTTGCTCGCAGCGGGGAGGATTGCCAAACAATCATTACTGATTGTTTATCCAAAAGCTTGATCGTTTCAACTGGCGCTACCCAGCTCGTCTCTGTTGCTCTAACTAGCTAGTAATAAAACTAGTCGTGATTTTCATCACGCACCCTCTACTCAGCTGTCCGGACTTTCCTGTCAAAGATTTTCATCAATGACCCATTACTCGGCCATGTTCTCTTGTATTATACTAAAAATTCTGCTAATCTGTCAGCTAGATTAATATAAAAAGGACTTTATGAGTGATGATTTAGTTAAAAAAGCTTTAGCAAGTGATGAGGATGATGAGCTTGAGCAATCTAATAAATTAGCTGAAACGCTCATTTCTTTACAAAATTTAATTGAGCGTCATGCTTTAGAATTAACTAAAATTAATGGCGAATTGAGCGAAAAAAGAGAATCTGTCAGAGATGTTTTTGACAACGACACCCTGCTAACTGAAAAAAAAGATGAGCTA
>JAAZKO010000019.1 GCA_012799795.1 Minisyncoccota bacterium
AATCCCGATTCAATTGATATTCTTCGACAGAGGATGCAAGCTCTCATTAATCCTGAAACTAAAAGAATTATTGATGCTGAAATTTTTAATAATTTTTTAGCACAATTTTCAAATTACTCGAGTAATATTTCTGGTATAGAAGGCTTAATGAAAAATCCTGAAGCTTATTTGACTCTTTATGCAAAAAAGCATGTCTTTTATCATAGAGTTGAAGAGTTAAAAAATGCAACATTAGCTCTTGATGGCGATCTCCAATCATATTGTCGTTTAGTAGAACTGACTGAGGAAGAGTTTGCAGGTCTTAAAAAAGATTTAATGGATAGTGTACCTGATATGAAATTGTCTTTTGATGAATTTAATTTAAAAAAATATGACTTATTAAAACAACTCAGCAATGAAGATAAAGAATATTTATTAAATCAATTAAAATTAGTGGGTGTTCAGCAAAGTGTTAATAGTCTTTATAAAATCAATCTTGATGGTTTAGAAGCTTTTATCCAATTAAATGAGGCAGATCGACAGCAAGTACTTGATCTTGCACAAAAATTATTTGATGATTTTGCTTTAGAAGTTTGTGATCGGACGCCTCAGGACAAGCTTTATTTAGATTTTTATGCTGATTTAGTAAATAATCCACAATATCAGCAATTATTTTTGCAATATCTTAATCAGCACCAACAATTTCTTGAGCAATTTCTTGAAGATTTGTTCGGCTCTTCCTATGACAAAAGCGATATGCCAGAAAAGATGAGTTCATATGCGAATTTTTTTAGACAATTAATCAATGATCACCGCAATGAAGCTGATTTTGTGATTAGTGAATATATAGATCAAGATGGAGTGGCTACAGAAAAATTTTTAAATGAAATATTGAGTTCTCTTAACTCTTCAAATTATTCAAACATTACTCCCTTGTTGTCTGATCAACTTTTAGCCAAGTTGGATGAAAAAGATCAAAGATTTTGGTCTTATTGGCGTCAACCAATTAAAGATCATTTATGTGCTTTTTTACTTGAACATCGAGCTGATTTTGATCGATTGGTAGTTAACGGGGTAGCTACAGAAGATTTAATAAATGAGTTGATTGGTATTCGGTCAAATGATTTAAGACATGTATTAATTAGTTCTTTATTAAAAGAAGATTCACGAGTTTTAGCTAACATGAGTGAAGATAGTCGGCAATTTTGGACTTATTGGAAAGATAAAAAGTTTCCTTTACAAGACTTTTTAATCAAGCATCGCGATGATTTTAAAAAATTCGTGCTTGATGGAGTTGCTACTGAAGCCATTTTAGTTGAATTAGCAAAGCTTGGACAAAATGCTGATTACATGATAAACGATATCTTCGAAGATCCACGAGTTTTAGCTAATATGAGTGAAGATGGTCGGCAATTTTGGACTTTTTGGCAAAATAGTCAACAACCGTATGTAAAAAAAGTGCTAATCAATCATAAAGAACGCTTCAATGAATTTGTTATTGATGATCAGCCAAGTTATCAGCTAATTGCTTGTTTAGCTAAAGAATTTCCTGGTGAATTATTGAAAGATCAATATTCTGGATTAGCCGATTTTAGTCACTTTGCTGAAAATGAAAAGCTCATCATTATTACCAACATATTAGAAGGTTTACATCACGAACCAGATTTAATTAGTAATCATTTTAATGTAGTTCATCAAGCACTCAGTGCCTATCTCAAGAAAAATGGTCAGTTGAGTGAAGAATTTCAAGTGCCGTTTCAAGAAGCTTTTGATTTTGCTTTAACTGAAGATTTTATTAAAAAATTAGACGATTTTTATCTGGATTTACATGATAAGCAGTATGCTGCCTTAATTACTGATCCTGAGGCTTATTGGAAAAACAATTGTGTTTTGTTAACTAAGTTTGAACAGTTGGGTTGGCCCATTAAAAATTTTGATAGATTGCGCAGTTTATTACAAAATCCAGTGACTAACGATATTTTAAAGGGGACTGATAATGCATTATTAATGTCTCTTGCTCAAGACATTGGCCTTAATCTAAATAATATTTTTTACATGAATAAAAACTCGCTACATTGGTTGCGATCTGGTTTAAGTGATGAAAATCGAAAAGCTTTTTTCAAAAGAATTCTCAATGAGAAGCCTTCTAGTTTTAATAGTTGTATTGCCGCATTTGCTTCAATCGATGCAAAAGATGTTGATCGAGTTATTACTGAGCCTCTTTATAACGAAAGACTATTGGAGGCGACAGAAGAATTTGGCAACATTACTCCTTCCTTAATTACTGCCTATATTATGAATCCTAATGAAAATGCTCGAGAAGAATATCGCGAAAAAGTTGTTAATTTCCGGCGAGATATTCACCGCAATGTGCCGATCAAGTACTTGGCGGAGGGCCCTGGTGGTTTAGATTTTTTGGCAGATATGATTGCTTTAACTTTTCCCAGTACCAATATTAATCAAATCAAAGCAGATTTAAGTCAATTGAGTGATCAATGTGAGCAGGTGGCCAATCTACAGATTCGTGAACAAGGTTATCAAGGTCAAATTGTATCTAAGGAAAAAGAAGCATTTTTGCGAGATCCAAATAAAAAAATTGATGAAGGGGTAATTAATCTAATTAAAGTTATTTTTGCCGATCAACAGACTCCAGAATATTTGGCTAAGGGGGGAGACGAAAAATTTGCTGCTGAAGGTTGGGCTAGATTATTAGTGGAAGCAGGAGCAACTAACCAAAACCAATTGTTTGATAAAGATTTGAATCAAGTAATTGCCTGTAGTCGAGTGTCTTTGGGTGATAAAATGGCGTTTTTTGCTGAAAAAATGGCCGGGGATACCTCACAAGTGTCCGCTAAAAATACCGTGTTAAATAAAGCCAAAGAATTATTTGGCATCTATTATAAAGATAATGCGCCAGCGGCGATTGAAACATTTTTAACAAGTCATGTCGAGCAAGCTAATTCTTTATTAGCCATACTAAGTTCTAAACGTCTTGGTACTTTAGAAAAAAATATTGCTAATAATAAGGCGATGAGCGAGGAAGATCGCTTAGATTTTAAAGAAATTATCAGCGGTTTGCGTCAATCAGACAGCAACCCTGAGCAAAAAATTACCTTGTTAGCCAGATTATTAGCTTTTATGACTGAACGCAGTATTTTTGCTGGAGGAGCTGGTTTGCGTAAAGCAGTTAGTAAAGAAAGCCAAAAAATTGTTTTAAAAGACAAAGATGGTCAAGAAATCGATCCTAATTTGATCATGACTGGCTATATTAGTAAAAACGCGGCTTCCTTTTTTGCTAAAAACACCGCGGGTGTATGCACCGCTGGCGATTTTGAGCTTTCTAATCGACCCGACCATTTTCATGTCAACTTAGTTAATCAAGAGGGGATAGTGCTTGGCAATATTCAAGGCTATCAATTTGTCAAAGATGGACAACCCGCCTTAATTTTCCGCGGCTTTAATCCTTCTGACAGCTTTGTGTCATCAGCTAATGCGGAAATTTTGTGTGATCAAATGGTCGATATGGTCAAGCAGATTGCTGCAGACAACAATATTACTCAAGTATTTATTCCCCTACAAACTACTTGGCATCCTTTAACTAATCGAGTTGGCTTAGGAGAAGTTGCTGATTATTTTGCCAAGAACTTTTATCGACCAGAAAAAGCAGAGAATTTTTCATTTGAAATCAGGCTTGGTAAAATAATCACAGATTTTTACCGTATTATCTAATAGCTAGAAAGGCTCAGAAATGGAAAGACTAAGAGCGCCGATGGCATGTGGCGAAAAGAAACATAAAAAACAAAAAGCCGAAAACAATGGTAAACATACAAATGAGCGACCGGGCAATGGCAAAGAACAATTGCGCAAGGAACGCGGCGGCAATCAGCATTTTCGTAAAAATTAAAAATCACTAAAGCTTTGCTTTTTACAAAGTTGAGCTTGTTTGATATATTACCCTCATGAAAATTGAGACAGCTAAATTATAAGCTATGCTGAAAGAAACTTTAGAACATTTCCAACGAGTTGAAGCTCATCCAGATTTTCAAGAAAATTCGACGACGGCTTTAGGTTTGTTTTATCAATTTATCTTTTTTCTAGAAAATCAGCAGGATTTTCCCAACCGAGAAATTAACGATTTAGCTAGTTTTAACCATAATTTAATTTTAGATGGCCACATTACCATTGTTTTTTATGAACAAAGCAAGTTACCAGAACATTTAGCTTTATGTGTTGATGCTGATGGCATGGTTGAAACTCCCAAACTCTTTATTCCACAAACATTTGTCAAGGCGGTAGCTGAAGCGCCAGAAACACAAATTGGCTCTCTGGTGGCAACAATGAGCCATTGTCGAGATTATTTTTGTAATCTATTAACTAAACACAATGGCGACAGTTTCAAAAACCGTGCTCACGCCTATGAAGCAGAAGCGCTACAAACCTTATTAAAAATGGCTAAAAAAGAACAAGTGCCTTTACACTTCACTCCTTTTCAAGAGGACTTATTAGAGCGTTTCCCCAATGGTTTGGCAGATTTAGCAAAAGAGGATCGCAAGCGAGCTCCAGAGTATAAGGCTATCTATTCGCCGCCAAAACATTATCCATCAAGAAATTAGTCTGTTAAAATATAAACCATGGGCATTTTTTTTGCGCTCTTTGCTTCATTAGCGTTTGCGATTGCTTATACTTTTCTTAAAAGAAGCTATAAAGAATTTCCACCATCGGTGGCTTTTTTCTTTGACATGCTCTTTGGTTTATTAATTTGGATTCCCTTTTCATTAATGATTGGTTTTGACTTTAGTGATTTATCCAAAGTGCTAATTTATGCCCTAATTAGCGGTATTTTGTCGGAGGCTTTTATCTTTTATATTCTCTCCAAAGGGGAAATTAGTATTACTGGCACCATTTTTGCCTCCTATCCGGTTTACACTATTCTATTTGCCATGCTGATCTTAGGGGAGCGCTTGTCGCTACTACACTGGTTATTTGTAATCATGACGATTGTTGGCACGCTATTGGCTTCCTTGCCCAGAAAAATTAGCCGGCAAGAATGGCGAAAAAAAACTTACATTTTGTGGGCAATAGCTGGAGCAACTGCCGTAGGCTTGTCCGACAGCATTTCCAAAGGAATTATTGATCAAAGCTCAGCCGCTGCCTTTTTATTTGCCCTAGCCCTAGTGCAAGTACCAATTAGCTTAATTTATTTGCGCTTAGAAAAAGAAAAGGCTAGTACTATTATTAAAGCGCTGAAAAAGTGGAGAGTTTATAAGTATGCCATCATTGGCTCATTGTTTAATGTGCTAGGTTTGGTGGGACTGTGGTTAGCCTTTGAAAACACCCTGGCTTCGATCGCTTCACCCCTAACAGCAGCTTATCCGGGCTTTATGGTGATTTTGGCAGTAGTGTGGTTGAAAGAGAAACCAAGTAAGTTGGAATGGCTAGGATTAATTTTGATTATGTTGGGAGTGGTGGGGATTGGGAGGTGGGGTAAGTAATTCAAAAAGTGGCTATTAGGAGTTAATTAATCTTGTTCCCAACCATCTGCTGTTTCAATTTGCCAAATATACCACCAATTTTCTACAGGAGGATTAATGCCCAAA
>JAAZKO010000020.1 GCA_012799795.1 Minisyncoccota bacterium
AAAATAAACTTCAAGAGATTGCAGATTTAAGTCAAAAAATTGATGCTAGTCGCTATCCAGAAAAAATAGCTGGAAGGATGCTTCGTCAACAGATTCTTGACGCTCAAACTCAAATCACCCAAGCAGTTAATAGCTATGGAGATTACAAGCCAATTGTTGCTGAGTTAGCAAAAATGGCTGGCGCTAGAGAGGCTCAGAAATACTTAATTCTCTTTCAAAACGACAATGAACTGCGACCAACTGGAGGTTTTTTAACTGCTTATTCAATTGTGCGCATTGATAAAGGCACTGTTGTCCCAGAAAAATCTGGCGATATTTACGATTTAGATCAAAAATTTAGAAAAAATATTGCTATTCCAGAGGAATTGGGCAAATATTTAACTACAGAGCGTTATTGGCATCTCAGAGATATGAACATTTATCCTGATTTTAAAAAATCAATGGAAACTTTTTATGAATATTATCAGACGGTTCCGGGTGAACCGGATGATATTGATGGCATTATTGCGGTTGATACTCAAGTATTAACCTGGCTTTTAGAGGTAATTGGACCAGTACAAATTCCTGGGTATGGCACTTTCAGCGCCGAAATTGATCAGCGTTGTGATTGTCCTCAAGTGGTTTATGCTTTGTCAGAAATTATTACTAGACCCACCAATTTCATCAAAGAAGATCGAAAGGGGGTGCTTGGTCCACTAATGAGCGCTATTTTAAGTAAAACTTATGAATTAGATAAAAGCAAATTTCCTGAGTTATTTGCTGTTGCGACAAACAGTTTAAAAGCTCGCCATCTGCAACTATATTTCGTTGAGGAAAATTCTCAAACAGCTGCAGAAAAAATTGATGCAGCGGGCAGGCTTTATGAATTACCCAACAATTTTAAAGATTGGCAATTTGGCCAAAATCAAGACTTTTTAGCTATTGTTAATGCTAATTTGGGAGGTGCTAAATCTAATCTATTTATTAACCACGAGATAAAATTGTCAGTTGACGCCCCACAAGATGGATTTTTGAACAATTCTTTAGAAATCACTTATCGCAACAGTGCTGAGGCGGATAATTGCAATTTAGAAGCGGGTTTATTATGTCTAAATGCCACGCTTAATGATTGGATCAGGCTTTATCTGCCACCCAACGCTGAACTAATCGAAATCCAAGGTTTAGAAGAAGAGGCTGAAGTCTATGAAGAAGAAGGTTTGACCGTGATTGATGGTTTCTTTAAATTAGAACCACTGGGTCTGGCTAGAATTCGGATGACTTATCGAGTTCCTTATCAAGATCAGGAAAATTATAACTTGCGTTTATGGAAACAAGGTGGGATTGATCCTGTACCAGTCATAATAGAAGTTACCGGTGGAGAAGAAGAATTGTTGATGAATCAAGATTTAGACTATTCAACAATTTTCTATTAATGTCTCGATCATTTTCCAGTCAAGCTATTGTGTTAAAGCGGCGCGCCATGGGCGAAACCGACCGCTTACTGACTTTATTGACTCAAGATCGGGGTAAATTGGTAGTGCTGGCAAAAGGAGCGCGCCGCCTCAATTCTTCTAATCGAGCTAATTTGGAACCTGGAAATTTAATTCAGGCCTTTTGCATTGAAACTAAGGGTCTAGCTCTACTCACCCAAAGTCGTTTGTTATTTGATACCAGTCGCATTTACCAAAATCTTTCACAGCAACTTGCTCTCAAAAAAATTAGTCACATTCAGCAAATCTTAGAAATTTTTGATCGCTTATTTGTTGAAGAGTTTATTGATGAGGGCAGTTTTGCATTAGCCAAAGAGATCGAAAAGCTAGTACTCTGTGACAATAATCAGGCTATCAAAATTAAAAAACTCCTTAACCAGCTCCTGATTCTGCTTGGCTATCAAGACATTAAAGACACTAAGCATCAAAATATTCAAGATTATGTGGCTGAAATTAGTGAACAAAAGATGAAAAGCTTTGATTTCCTTAATACTCACAGCCGAAGCTAGTTTTAGATCGCTTTTTGTAATATAATTTTGCCTGGAAGTGAAAAACATGACAAATGAAACAAAAAACTCAGTTAGCCTCGAAAATATTACTGCTTTAGCTAAAAGGCGAGGTTTCATTTATCAAACTAGTGAAATTTATGGTGGTTTGGCTAACTCCTACGATTATGGGCCACTGGGCACTGAACTCTTATTAAAAATCAAAGAATTGTGGTGGAATTTTTTCATTCGTCGACGTGATGACATGCTGGGTTTAGATAGTCAAATTTTACTCCACCCAGAAACTTGGGTGGCTTCCGGTCACGTTGATTCTTTTACTGATCCTTTAGTTGAAGATCAGCTTAATCACAAACGCTACCGAGCTGATCTTTTAATTGAAGAATATCTTAATAAACATCCTGAAGAACAAAAGGAAATTATCATTGCTAACTTATCCACTAGTGAACTGGATGAGCTAATAGGCAAATATCAAATTAAATCTCCAGATGGTAATCCGCTTTCAAAAACTCAAGATTTTAATATTTTGTTTGAAACGGCTATTGGCGCTGTCACGGATAAAAAAAGCCAAGTTTATCTACGTGGGGAAACTGCTCAGGGTATTTTTTCCAACTTCAAACAAATTCTCAATAGTAATAGACAAAAATTACCCTTTGGTGTGGGGCAAATTGGTAAAAGTTTTCGCAATGAAATCACCACTGGCCAATTTATTTTTCGCACCCTAGAATTTGAGCAAGCAGAAATCGAATATTTCTTTGATCCAGATACTAATAGCTGGGAAGATCTTTTTAGAGATTGGCAAAATCAAATGTGGGATTTTGTCACCAAGGTCTTAGGAATCAAAGAAGAAAACCTGCGTTGGCGCCGTCATACTGATAAAGAACGCAGTCACTATAGTAAAGAAACTTACGATCTCGAATATCATTATCCTTTTGGCTGGAAAGAGTTGTGGGGGATCGCTTATCGAGGTGATTACGACCTTAGACAACATCAGGAGTTTTCTAAAAAATCACTAGAATATATTGATCCTCAAACAAATAAAAAGTTTCTCCCTCACGTTATTGAACCAGCAGCCGGCATAAATCGCTTGCTTTTAATGTTGCTTTGCGATGCTTATCAAGAAGACCCTAGTAAAGAGCGAATTGTCATGGCTTTCAAAGCTAAAATAGCTCCTTATCAATTGGCAGTTTTCCCACTCTTAAAAAACAAAAATGAATTGGTGGATAAAGCTAAGCAAGTTTATGAAGACTTGCGCCAAACATACCAGGTGGCTTGGGATGATCGAGGCAATATTGGTAAGCGCTATTTGTCTCAAGACGAAATTGGCACGCCTTTCTGTTTGACCATTGATTTCGAAACTTTAGAAAACGATACTGTCACTATTCGTCACCGCGATTCTGCCAAACAAGAGCGACTGGCTATTAGTGAACTTAATAATTATTTAAAAACTGCCTTAGCCTAAAACTATGACTAAAAAAACAAAAATAATCATTGCTATTAGTGTTTTAGTTCTGCTCCTCGCCGGGGGATTATTCTTTTTTTTAAGATCTAATCGCTCCAATGAAGAAAATAATAAAACAGTCGTTAAACAAAAAATTTCTGCAAAAGTCAATCAGATTCCTGTTAGTGAACGACCTTTTATCCAGCTCAGTCCAAGCGCTGATGGTCGTCATGTTGTCATTAACATCCTGGAATTAAAAAAGCCAGCTGAAAATCTGAGTTATGAAATGGAATACCAAACTGGATCGATGCTTCAAGGATTTCAGGATTCTCTCGAACTAGGTGAACTACCCCTTAGTGTAAAAAAGCTCTTTGGTTCTCAATCAGCCGGCGGCGCAATCACTTATCATGAGGATATTAAAGGCGGTAGTCTTTTGGCTGAGTTTATGGGCCTAGAAGACTATGCTGTTAAAAGTAACTGGCGCTACTTTACCAATAGCGATCGTCAAAGTGAATTTAGTTCTCAAGATACTAAATTCAAGATTGCTAATACAAGTCTAGCCACCTACTCATATTTGATTATTTTCAATTCTCCAGGTTATCCAGGTGAAATAGAGGGCGAGCTAATTAGTGATGTTTATACTGTCAGTGCTGAAAAGAGCTTAAAAACCCTTAGTTCCGAATTTAATGTGACTTTCAACACTAAAGAAGAACAGGCCCAAATTATGGGCTATGACGGCCAAGAGTGGCAGACTGTTGACAGTAAATATGAAGATGGCCTAGTTCGTGGCAGTGCTCCTTTCATGGACGCCTATCTACTCGTCAAAAAATAATAACTTCTTTTTTTTCAATATTTTTTCTAATTTTTCTTGAAAAGCTAGTCAGTGTAAAACTTACTATTTACAAGCACAATTTTTTTCTATATAGTTAAATATGGTAGGAATTGGTAAATAGGCTCATAATAATGCTCATTGGCAAGTTTTATCATAACTTGGAGGGTAATGGTCGCATATCTTTACCCAAAAGATTTCGCAATATCAGTAAATCCTGGATTGTTACTCGAGGTTTAGACGGCTGTCTTTTTCTTTTAAAAGAAGAAAATTTTCAAAATGAGTTAAATAAAATAACTAAGCTTGGTTTTAGCAAAAAAGCTAATCGAGACTTAGTAAGATTAATGACTAATGAGGCTAAAGAATTGACACCAGACAAGAACGGTCGAATAAATCTGCCCGATTATTTGATCGACTTTGCTCAGCTAAAAAAATCCCTGGTAATCGTTGGTAGCCTCAATCGCTTAGAAATTTGGGATCAAGAGCGTTATCACCAATACCTCGATCAATTAGAAAGTAAAGCAGAAGATATTGCCGAACAAGCTTATGTCACTGAGTAAAAAACATCAGCCAGTTTTGCTTGAAGAAACGGTTAATTATTTGGCTGTCAAAAAAGGTCATTACTATCTTGATGCGACTTTTGGCCGAGGAGGGCATAGTCAAGCTATTTTGGAACAGGGGGGACTAGTTATTGCCCTAGATTTTGACCAAGAAGCAATTGAAGTTGGGCAGGAGAATTTCAAAGAAGCCATTGCTCATAATAAACTAACCCTAGTTAAAGAAAATTTCAAAAATCTTGAGGCTGTCATCAATAATCTAGCTAAAACTCAAGACATAAATCTAGCCGGCATTCTCTTTGATTTTGGTACTTCCACTGAACAACTTACCTCGAGTAAGCGTGGTTTTAGTTTCAATGCTCAAGACAATGACATTCTCGATATGCGCATGGATCAAGATTTAGGCGTAAAAGCTGGTGATTTACTAATTGTTCTCAGCGAAAAACAATTAACCCAAGTGTTGGCTGAGTATGGCGGAGAAAGACAAGCTCGACAAATTGCTAAAGCTGTTGGCAAAGTTAAAAGGGATCAGCCCGACAGTCTACATTACAGCAAAACCTTAATGCAAATCGTTGAAAGAGTTAAGGGTGGAAGATTAGGAAAACTGCATCCTGCCACTAAAACTCTTCAAGCTTTAAGAATTGCTGTTAACGATGAATTAAATAACATTGAATTAGCCTTACCGACCGCCTTTGAACTTTTGCAAAAGAGTGACGCTATAGATAAAAGATTGCTCTGCATTGCCTTTCATGAAGGAGAAGATAGATTAGTTAAAAGATTTTTTAAAAAAACTGCTGATCAAAACTTAGCTAAACTACTGACTAAAAAAGCCATTACGGCTAGTGAAGAAGAATTAAAAAACAATCCCAGAGCTAGAAGTGCCAAATTAAGGGCTTTAGCCATTTAATAACTAAGAAAGGATAAAAACTATGAGCAAAAAACTAAAAAATTACTACAAAATAGTTTTTCTAATCCTCTTAATCCAATTAATTAGCACCGTTGCTACTTTGAGTAAAAATATTGCTTATGGCCAGCAAATTGAGGTATTGAGTAAAAAACAAGAAGCTCTGATTAGCAGGGAAAGCCAACTTAATCAGCTAATTGCTCAAGAAATTTCGATTCGAGAGTTAGCCAAGCATCCAGATTATGAAGATAGCAATAATTTACTAATAGTAAAAGTTAAAGATAACGCTTTAGCCTTGCGCTAAGTTGATCATGGACGACAAACTGAATTCTTCAAGAAAAAAACTTTTTTTGACCTTCATTGGCTTAACTCTTGCTTTAATTATTGCCCGTCTTTTTTATTGGCAAATACTACGAGGTCAAGAATTAAAAAACCTCAGTGAGCAGCAAACCATTCGTAGCAAAACTCAAGAGGGCTTGCGTGGACAAATTTACACTAGTGACGGTTATCTTTTGGTTGGCAATCAAGAAGTTTATGACCTTAAACTGGATCGGCAGAACTTTGAAGGTGATGTCGAAAAAATAAGCCAAAAATTAGCCGCTATCATTGCTCGAGAAAACTGGCAGTTCCAAGATGCCTCAGACAGTGCTAGTAAAATTCTTATACAAGAACAAATTGAAAGCAATTTAATCAATAAATTTACTAGTCAAGCCAACTGGCCTCAACTAGCTAAACAACTTAGTATCCAGGCTAAAGAAGAAATCTTAGCGCTAAACAATCCATATTTAGCTTTTGATACTAGTTTCGCTCGTTTTTATCCTGAGGCTTCAATGGCTGCTCATATCACCGGCTTTGTCGGGCGCGATGATGATGCTAAAAATATTGGTCGCTATGGCGTAGAAGGAGCACTAGAAGATGAATTAAAACCTAGAAAAGAGCGGGGCTGGTTTCATACTGATGCGCTAGGAGCCTTATTAGCTGGCTCAAATTACCAATTAAAAAATCTTAATGGACGAGATTTAACTCTGACTATTCGCCGAGACGTACAATATGTTGCTGAAACTAATTTAGCCTGGGGTATCGAACATTACGATGCTGATCGTGGAGAAATTATCATTCTTGACAGTCAGAGTGGAAAAATTTTAGCTTTAGCTACATGGCCCAACTATCAACAGTGGCAATATTTCAAATATCCGGGAGAAATTTTAAAAAATCCTAGTCTCACCAGACTTTATGAGCCAGGATCAACTTTTAAAGTGCTAACCGTAGCCAGTGCTATAGATGCCGGAGTCATTAACCCAGAAACTGTTTGCACTAAATGCGCTGGTCCTAGAAAATTTGGCACCTACACTATTAGGACCTGGAATGACGAGTATCATCCCAACATCAACATAACTGAAGCACTAGAAAAATCTGATAATATTGCCATGATTTTTGTAGGAGAACTTCTTGGTCGAGAAAAATTTAGTGAATACTTAAAAAAGTTTGGAGTTGGACAAAGTTTAAGCCTAAATTTACAGGATGATAGCAGCACTTATTTTCCACAAAAAATTGGCCCAGTTGAACTTGCCACCATCAGTTTTGGTCAAGGTATTAGCACCAATAGTTTTCAATTATTAAGAGCGGTCAATGCCATTGCTAATAAAGGCATTATTTTGGAACCAAAAATTTTAGAAAAAGTTTATGATCAGCAATTACAAAAAGAAATTTTGGTTAATCAAGAAAATAATCAACGAGTAATTAGCCCAGAAACTGCTGCTTTAGTGACTAAAATGATGGTCTCTGCCGCTAGTCATGGTGAGGCTCAGTGGATTGCTTCTAAACGCTACACCGTTGCTGCAAAAACTGGTACTTCTCAAGTAGCAGATCCCAAAGGTGGTTATAAAAGTGATGAGACTATTGCTAGTTTTATAGGTTTTGCTCCAGCTGATAGCCCGCAATTTACCATGTTGGTGAAACTGGAAAATCCTAAGTCTAGCCCTTGGGCTGCCGAAACCGCTGCTCCTTTGTGGTACAAAACAGCAGATAAATTAATGATACTTTTTAATATTACTCCGGACTTGAATTAAAAAATTTAATCAGATAAGAGCTGTAGGCGGATTTAGCTCAATTTAGATAAGGGCTCTAAGCTGATCTGTTTCAATATCCTCATCCATTTCTATTTGGCAATATTCATTAGCTTTTCTAAATCAGCCTGGGTTTTTTCTGGAGAACCTTTGAGAGTAACGGTGACCTTGGTTTGCTTGCGCGAGCGAACTACTTTGAGAGTACTGTTATTTTTAAAAAAGTTTTGTAATTTATCTTCCCACTTCGCCACCTGCTCTTCATCCTGAGCTAATGGTCTACCTCGACCATCATCGGTCTTTTTACCAATCTTTTCTTGACCTGCTTTCATCCGTCTCACCAATTCTTCGGTTCTTCTTACTGAAGCACTTTCTTTTAAAATTTGTTTATAGCACTCAATCATTAAAGATTGTTCCTTCAAACCGACTAGTGAGCGAGCATGACCCTCACTAATTTGCTGACTCAACAAGCCATCGCTAATAGCATCGGGTAAATCTAAAAGCCTCATGCTATTACTAATATATGAGGATGATTTGCCAATTCTTTTAGCCAATTCATTGACTGGCAAATTAAATTCACGATTTAAACGAGCAAAAGACTGGGCTCTTTCAATTGGATTAAGATCAGTTCGTTGCACATTTTCAACTATTGCCATTTCCAACATTCCCTGAGGGTTGGTTTTTTTTACATAAACAGGTAGTTCTTCAATGCCCAAAGCTTTAGCTGCTCGCCAGCGTCTTTCTCCTGCGATAATTTGATAACCAGCGGGGGTTTCTGCCACAACAAGAGGTTCTAAAATACCATGAATTCTAATTGATTCGATTAAATCTATTAAATCTTCTTTTTTTACTTTATCTCTTGGTTGAAAAGGATTGGGTTGGAGGTGACTAGCCGGGAGTGTTTGAATATCTGTCATACTCTATATATAACATAACATATCAATTTTGCCTAGAGTTTTTTCACAATTTTCACAAGGAAAATTGCTAAAATAGTAAATAATTAAAACTAAAAAGAAATAAATTGAAAAGAAGAAAGCTTATTTTTTAGCCAAAACTCTCACTACAGTCTTGCCCCAATGCTTGGTGAAATCTACAACACCATCGGTCATGGCAAAAACTGTGTAATCTTTACCCATTTTAGCTCCCTGACCAGCTTTGTATTTAGCGCCTTTTTGACGAAGAATAATTTGACCAACTTTAATATCTTCTCCGGCAAATTTTTTTAAACCAAAACGACGACCGTGTCTTGAGCTTTGTGCGTGCTGTGTAACACTACCTGAACCTTTAACGTGTGCCATATATCCTTTGTGTTAATTAAAAGTAAAAAAGTAAACTTCTCGCTGCACTCTGGCTCCACTGCGAGCATAGAGTAGGGGCGGGACTAAAAGATTGTAGCCTTTTGTATTTAATTTGTCAATTAAATGATCGAGAGAAAAGACTTGATGCTCGGCCACAACTTTGGGAAAAATAATCCCAATTTTCGCTCCTGGATTTAGTATTTTGCTGAAATTATTGAAAGCTCCTAAATATAATTTTTCTAAACCTTTAAAAATATTTGCCAACTCAGCTTCTTTTGGTGTTTGTCTACCCAAAAACGGTTCAGTAATTAATAAATCAATTTTTTGATCCCCTAGTTTCTCTTGAGATAGCTGGCCGACATCAGCCATAAAAATTTGCTTAGCAAAATTTTGGCTTTCTACTTGATATGCATTAGCAAACCATTCTAAATTTTCTCTAGTTCCCCAAACTGCTTGTTCATCTAAATCAGCTCCATAAACTTGAGAACCTAATTGCAAAGCTTCAATTAAAATAGTGCCCGTCCCACAAAAAGGATCAAACACTTTGGCTTCTTTTATTGAGCGCTGACCATCTTCAGCCAACCACATGCCGCTGGCGATGTTAACCAACATTCGAGCTACCTTGGGAGGTAACATACCTTTTTTACGATTAAAATAGGGCTTAGCTCTATCCCGTTTAGTCCAATCATCAATATCTTGCACAGCAATTAAAGAGCTAAGAAAAATTCCTTCTAGACTGTGATAGAGAAAAATTTCTTGACTCGATTCTTGATGTAGAGCAAAAGCACTACCATCTAGCGAACCTTTAAAATAGCGAGAGCGATAGCCTTTTTCTTTTAACAAATCCTTAATTTGACCATGATTAATCGCTTTTTGACCCTTACCTTTTTGATAAAAACTAAAATGTGGCTGCTGACTTTTACTTATTAAACACTCAAGGACAGCATTTTTTAGTTCTGTCAAACTGCTATCAAAATCTAGGATTTTTTCTACTTGAAAGATCTTAACTAAACCACCTAATCTATTTAAAAAGTCTTTTTCTTTTAGCTCTTCTTTGTCCATTTCAACTAGAGCTAGGCGCCCATCTAATTCACCACCAACAAAAACTTTACTTTTTAGTTCTGGATAAACCGTATCGAGTTCCAATAAAGACAGCTGGGGAGTATTACCAAACAAAAATAAAAACTTGGACATAGGCCCTAATTAATTTGCAAAATTTTTACCAGGCTTTGTAATTGACGATGGCCTTGAACTTTACGATAACGAGATTTAGCTTTATATTTAGCTACACGAATTTTTTTGCCTTTGTTATT
>JAAZKO010000021.1 GCA_012799795.1 Minisyncoccota bacterium
AAGTTCTGATTATAATTTACTTACTCTTAATCAAACAACACTACTAAAAAGCCTGGGTGTAAAAATTCCAGCAGGTTTAATAGTTGCTGAGTCTGGTAAGACCTTCAGAGAAAATGCTTTAATTAAAGCTCAAGCCTTTCATCAATTAACTCAATTGCCCTGCATTGCTGATGATAGCGGCCTACTATTAGATGCCTTTCCAAATTTTCCTGGGATAGACTCTAAACGTTGGTTTAAAGGCAATGATCGGGATCGTAATTTGGCTTTGTTAAAAAAATTAAAGAATGTGAAAAATCGTCAGGCAATATTTCAAACAGTTCTATGCTTATTTGCTTTTAAAAAAGACAAAGCCTTGTTTTTTTTAGGAGAAGTGAAGGGAAAAATTGCTTTTGAAAGTAAGGGAAAGGACGGTTTGGGCTATGATCCGATTTTTATACCAGAAGGCTATCAAGAAAGTTTTGCTCAGTTGGGCTTAGCAGTAAAAAGCAAAATTTCACACCGAGCCTTAGCTTGGAAATCTTTACTCAATTATTTAGAAAAAAATTAAGCAATAGTAATTTGTTCCTCTAAATAAACATCTTGGACAGCTCGTAACAGCCGTACACCTTCTTCCATAGGTCGTTTAAAAGCTTTTCTGCCTAGTATTAAGCCGGAACCACCAGCTCGTTTGTTAATGACAGCACTTTTCACTGCAGCTTTTAAATCTTTTTCAAAATTATTTTCAGCGTCACTTTCTCCACCAGAGTTAAGTAGAGAAATCTTCCCCGCATAACAGTTGATTACTTGCAAACGTAACATGTCAATTGGATTTTCAGTTGACAGCGATTCATACATTTGATCACTGTATTTGGCAAATTTAAAGTGACGAAAAGCTCCGTCTATACTTGGCATTTTCTGTTTAATAATATCCGCTCCAATTGTTACCCCCAAATGATTAGCTTGAGATGTAATATCAGCGCTAGAGTTATAATCAGCATCTTTAGTCTTCCAAGCGCTGTTGCGAGGATAACACCATAAAATGGTGGCCATTCCCAGCTGATGAGCTTCATAAAAAGCTTGGGATATTTCTTTTATTTGTCGATTGCTTTCTGCTGAACCAAAATAAATAGTGGCCCCAATTGCTACTGCGCCTAAATCATAAGCTTGTTTAACAGGAGCAAATATCGTTTGCTCCCATTTATTGGGATAAGTTAATAATTCATTGTGGTTGATTTTAACGATAAAGGGAATTTTATCAGCATATTTTCTACTTAATAATGCTAAAGCGCCAAAGCTTGAAGCTATTGCACTGCTTTCTGCCTCTAGTGCCAATCTAATAATATTCTCTGGGTCAAAATATAGGGGATTTTTGTAAAAAGAAAAACTAGCGCTGTGCTCAACACCTTGATCAACTGGCAAGATTGATAAATAACCGGTGTTAGCTAAACGACCATGACCATAAATTTTTTCTAAATTTTCAATAACTCTTTGATTGCGATTAGATTGAGAAAAAACATCTCTAATTTGATTGGGATTTACTTGATAGATCAGTTCTTTTGGTAAATTTTCACAACGATGAGCCAATAAATACTTGGCCTCTTGGTCTAAGAGTTTGGCAATATCTTCGTAAGTCATGTCTTATTTAGTTTTTTTTGTTTCTTTAGCAATAAATTCTGGACGAATTTCGTAAATTAAATAAAAACCAATAACAGCTCCAACAATTGAAGCAACTAGGCTGCCTCCACCTATGATTAATAAAACAATAGCCTCAAGCAATGTTAAAATAACTGTCCAAAAAAGTAGTAGCCAACCCTCATACTCCTTATTTTTAATAATTTTATAAGCCATTAAATATAGAACGGCCATTAAAATGCTAAAAATAGCTCTTACGTAATAATAAGTTCTATCAATTTGCATCCAGTGCATGATCCAAGCGCGGTTACGACCAAAGGCAAATAGATCCTGAAATCCAGAAACGAGACTAAAAATTCCACCAATCAAGAGCAAGTAAGGTAGAATTTTAACAATATTTTTTACCCAATCTTTTGGCAAATGAGGTAAATCCTCGAGCAAGGATTCGCCTTTCTTGGCTAAATCTTTAATTTGTTTGTTATAGAGGAAACAATTTGCTTTTTTCATAATAATTCATTTTAGCAAAAATTTTACTTTTTTAATAGTCAGCTATTTAATTACTTTTAATCTTGCTAAACCCTCATTCTTTTGTTATCCTGGGAGATCTGTTGAAACACTAAAAAAAGTGATAACATAAAGAAGTAAGGTTTTAAGACAATGACTAAAACTAAAAAAGTAAAAATCAAAAATTTTTTAAGCAACAAGAAGCATAGATTATGGCTAGTGCTTTTTTTAATTCTTGTGACAGCTTTAATAGTTTTTTGGAGGCGTGGACAAAATAAACAAGGGGAATTTACTGAGTATCAAGTTGTTCGTCAAGATATCAGTCAAACTTTAGTTTTATCGGGGACTTTGGACGCTAAAGAGCGAGTTTATTTAAATTTCTTAGCTGGGGGGAAGTTGGTGTATTTGGGTGCTAAAGAGGGTGATTGGGTAAAAAAATGGCAAACGATAGCTACTATTGATTATCGAGATTTACAAAAAAATTTAGAGAAAAATTTAAATTTTTATGAGAATCGTCGTTTAGATTGGGATGCTCAGTTGGAAGAAGATAAAGATCAAGTTTTGGATGACGATGAACAGCGTGCTAGAAAGCAAAATCAAAACCTTTTAGAAAATACCGTTCTTGATGTGGAAATAATTAGTGTGGGAGTGAGTAATCGAGCAATGACTGCTCCTTTTGCTGGAGTGTTGTTAACTGTGCCTACTCCGGTAACAGGTGTTACCCTTTCTCCTACTGACTTTTTCGAATTAGTGAATCCTCAGACTCTATTGCTTAGAGCAGAAGTTGATGAAATAGATTTCTCTCTATTAAATCTTGGCCAAAAAGCCAATTTAATTTTTGACTCTTATCCGGGAGAAAGTATTGAAAGTGAGATAAGCTTTATTGCTTTGAAAAGCACTGTTGGTAGCACTGGAACAGTTTTTAAACTTGAATTGCCAATGTCTGATATAGAAGACTTAACCAAATATCGGATTGGAATGAATGCTGATGTAGAAATTGAATTAGTTAAAAAGACAAACGTCCTGGTTATTCCTCTAGAAGCCATTAATAATCAACAGGGTCAAACAATAGTGCGGGTGAAAGATCAGAGCAGCCGGGAGTATAAAGAAAGAGTAATTGAGTTAGGCTTGGAGAGTGATGAAGCAGCAGAAGTATTAACGGGTTTAGAAGAAGGCGATATCATTCTCATTGAGAGTTAGGGTTAAGTTATGGCTAAAACTAAAAAAAAAGTTAAAGCCATTTTGGAGCTGAAAAAAGTTTCTAAAATTTATACTTTAGGTCAGCAATCAATTTCTGCTTTGAACAAATTAACTTTGAGTGTTTGTGAAGGTGATTTTGTGGTGATTATGGGGGCTTCCGGTTCTGGCAAATCAACCTTATTGCAGGTAGCCAGCATGTTATCACAAGTCACTGAGGGTGAAATTTTTTTGAAGGGTAAAAACGTTACTGAGTATGATGAAGTCGAGCGAGCCCATCTACGCAATAAAGAAATAGGTTTTGTTTTTCAACAATTTAATTTATTAGCTAAAACTTCAGCAGTTGAACAAGTGGAGTTACCTTTACTTTATGCCAAAGTTTCTGAAGAAGATAGAAAAAAACGGGCAATTGAGATGTTAAAAAAACTAGGTTTAAGCGATCGTTTACTTAACAAGCCGGGGGAGTTATCTGGAGGACAGCAACAGCGAGTAGCTATTGCTCGAGCATTAGTCAACGATCCTAGTATTGTTTTTGCTGATGAACCAACTGGCAATCTTGATTCAAAATCTGGAGGGGAAATTAAGAAAATTCTAATTAAATTAAATAAAGAAGGAAAAACCATTATTTTAGTAACTCACGATCCAGATGTGGCTAAAATTGCTCAGCGCAAAATTTTTATTAAAGATGGACAAATAATTAAAGACACTAGAACAGATGGTAAAAAATGTTATTAAATACTTTTAAAGTGGCTACTAGAGCACTATTAGTGAATAAGGGGCGAACCTTTTTAACGACTTTAGGTATTATTATTGGTGTTTTTTCAGTGGTGATGTTGACTGGTTTAGGCAGTGGTTTACAGGCTTATGTGTCTGAGCAATTTGAGAGTTTAGGCGCCAACACTGTTTTTGTATCAATTGGTCAAATTTTTGATGAGGAGAAAGGCTTTGACACAGAAGGAATAGCTCAATTTTCATCTGGCAATAAGTTTACTTTGAGAGATATTGAGCGAGTCAAAAGACTTAGAGATTATGTTGATGAGGTAACCTACTATTCAACTGGCATTGACCAGGCAAAGTTTTTAGAAAATGATATGAGAGTTACAGTTTTAGGAGCTTTAGCTAATTATTCAGAGGTACGCACAATTGACATTGCTAGTGGTCGTTTCTTTAATAAGAATGAGGAACGATCGGGAGAAAAAGTAGTGGTTTTAGGCCACAATGTGGCAACAGAATTATTTGAAAAAATAGATCCAATTTCTCGAAAGCTACGGATTGGCAATCAGACTTTCACGGTGGTGGGAGTGGCGGCTGAAGTGGGAAGCGGTTTTGCTGGACCAAACTTTGATGATTATGTTTATGCTCCATATCCTTTAATTAGTAAAATTTACCCAGGAACGGAGCTAACTAATTTTGCGGTAAAAATCAAAAATACAGAACTAATTCCAAAAGCTATTACTGCCATTGAGGTTGAACTAGAAAAAAGCTTAAATGAAGATGATTTTAGCGTTTTTGATCAGTCTCAGTTATTAAGCACCATCACTAACATTTTATCAATGTTAACGGTGGCTCTAGGCGGTATTGCGGCAATTTCTTTGTTAGTAGGAGGTATCGGTATCATGAACATCATGCTTGTTTCAGTTTCAGAAAGAACTAGAGAGATTGGTTTACGTAAGGCCTTAGGTTCTACTCCAAAACAAATCTTAGTTCAATTTTTAATTGAGGCATCGCTTTTATCAATTCTTGGAGGTCTGATAGGTTTGGCTTTAGCTGTTTTAGGTACTTGGGCGATCCAATCAATTTTTCCAGCAAAAATTACTTTAACTTCGGTTTTATTAGCATTCGGAGTATCAACAGCAGTGGGTCTAATTTTTGGGGTAGCGCCAGCTAAAAGAGCTGCAGAATTATCACCGATTGAAGCATTAAGATACGAGTAAAATCTTTGCTATTTTAGCTATTTTTAATTTAAATCTGTATACTGAAAATAATGTTTTTCAAACAGCTCTTTTCTTCAAAAAAAAAGATTATTTATTTATTAGTTGCTGTAAGCTTTTTAATTTACAGTTTTTCTTTATCTAATGCTTTTGTTTGGGATGACGAGGAACAGGTTGTTAATAACCCAGCAATTCATTCATTGAATAATATTTCTCAACATTTTTTTGCTAGTACTTTTCACACCGGTGGAGCGGGAGGGAGTAGTGGCGTTTATTACAAGCCATTAATGAGCACAAGCTTTACTATTTTATATGCTGTGGGTGGAGGCAAGCCCTTTATTTTTCATTTATTTCAGCTCGCTATGCACATCGCCAATGTTGTCATGGTTTTTCTCTTATTTAGTAAAATTTTCAAAAAGAATGAATTAGCTGCTTTATTAGCTTTAGTTTTCGCCATTCATCCTTTTAACGTGGAATCAGTAGTTTATATTTCCGCTTTGCAAGACGTCCAGTTTTTATTTTTTGGTCTATTGTCATTGATGTTTTTTATTTATCGTCATCGATTAAAAAAAGTTAATCCAATTTTACTTTCATCAATTTTAATTTTAGCGGCCATGCTTTCTAAAGAAACTGGCGCACTTTTTTTGTTGATTTATCCATTATTTTTGCTTATTTTTTATCCTAATTATTTTAAAAAAAATTGGCAGAACTTATTTTTTTATTTATTTGGCGTATTAGCCTTCTATCTTTTTTTGCGACTAGCCCTTGCCCAGGTGGCCGTTAGCGCTCAGGGTTTATCAGCAATTTCTAGGGCCAGTAAAAAAGTGATTTTGTTAACTACTCCCAAAATTATCATTTTTTATTTAGGCACTTTTTTTTGGCCGAGGCATTTATTAATTGCTCAGCATTGGCTAGTTGAAAGTGTTTCTTGGTCAAGCTTTTATTTAGCATTATTAATTATTGTTTTTTTTATCAGTCTAATTATGTTTTTATTGATCTATTTTTATAGAAAGAAAAAAATTACACAATTAAAGCAGGTTTTATTTTTTTCAATATCATTTTTTATAGGAATGTCTTTGCATTTACACATTATTCCCCTGGATATGACTGTTGCTGATCGTTGGTTTTATTTACCGATGATTTTTTTATTGGGCTTATTGGGAGTGTTGTTTTCAATAGTGAATTTTGCTAATTGGCAGCAATTTTTTAGGAAAATTTTTGCAATCATTATTTTACTTGTGTTTTTATTACTTAGTTGTAGAGCAGTTTTGCGCATTAGGAATTGGAAAGATGGTTTAAGCCTATTTTTACACGACGTTCAACATGTAAAAAACTCCTTTGATTTAGAAAACAATGCCGGCACTGAATTGGTCAGAGCTGGTAGAAATGAAGAGGCAATGATTTATTTTGCTCGTTCAATAGAACTATTGCCAGATTGGTGGATAAATTGGAATAATTTGGGGGTTATGCAGCAAGAGCGAGGTGATTCAGAAGAAGCAAGGCGATCTTATCAACAGGCGATCACTAATGGTAATTACCACTTAGCATATGAAAATTTGGCCAGCTTACTACTAGTTTATTATGAGTTGGAAGAAGCTCATCAATTTTTGCTTGAAGCAGTAAGAGTTTTGCCATACAATCATCAACTACGTTTATTCCTGGCGATTGCCGAATATGAGTCTGGCAATCAAATTGAATCGCTAAAACAAGCAAACTATGCATATCAGCTTTCTCCAAGTGCTGAAGCGGTCAATTTAGTTAAATTAATTAAAAACAAAGAAGAATTGCCTGATTTTAGGAGATAGATAAGATTTCATTACCATCATAAGATTAAAACACAAAAAACGGAGCAAAATGTCCGCTTTTTTTGTTGTGACCCCATGGGGAATCGAACCCCAGTTGTCGGGATGAGAACCCGATGTCCTAACCGCTAGACGATGGGGCCTGGTACCCCTGGATTATACAAATTTTATTAGTTTTTGTAAATGTGAGCTAGTTTGTCATTTTTTATTTAGACAATGGTTCTAATGCGTTTTTTAATTATCATCTTTACAATTTTTTTAAATTTAGTGTTTCTAAACAAGAGTGTTTTGGCGAAAGATTTTCAATTTAGAATTCCACAGAACAATATTACCCTTAAAAGGGCTGAGCCTTTTAAAACTGAAGATAAAACCATTGATAGAACTAATGCTCAAGCTATTAGTGCTGATCATTTAACTAATTACAGCGAAAATCTTTATTTAATTAATCAAAATCAAAAGTTTTTACTAAAAGAATTTTTTAACCCTAATTTGATGATCAAAATCAAGGATTCGTATGCAATAGATTTTAGCAAAGGAACACCTCTGGCTTTAACTTTTGAATATCTGGTTAATAGCGAAGAAACCTTATTAGCGTTTGACGAACCAGTGTTTTATCTAGCACTTGAGGGAGAAGCTAAAAAAGAACTTATTTTTGCTAAGACTATCAAGCAAAGCAAAAATGACTGGCAAAAAGTTATTTTAGATTTGAGAAACTACGATTTAAATGACAAAAAATTAGTTTTTTATGCAGGAAATTTACCTGATGAAGAAAGGGAGAGCGTCATTTATTTAAAAAACCTAAGCTCGAAGCTTATTATTTGGCGAACTGAGGACCAAGTTTTTTTAGACAAAAACGAAATTAAGGATATTGCTGAGCATTTAATTCGGGAGCATGTTGAAATTAATGATCAAATTTGGCCAATTTATCAGTATAGAATTCAAGAAATTGCGGACTTTAGATTCATCCCAGAATTAGATGGCAGTTTGACGTTTTTGTTTTCAGCAACAAATGAACTAATTTTAAAAAATCATCAATGGCTGATCAGTTGTGGAGATGGCGAGCGACAATTATTAACTCAGTTAAATTATTTTCTTTTACCCCAGTTTATTATTAAAGATTTTTGGCCAAATTTGACCGACAAAGTTTTAATTAATACTCAGGATTTTCATTGTGACGATTTAGATAAACTAACTTTGGAGTTTATTTAATGTCACAAAGACATCAAATCATTGTTGATTGTGGGTTAGAGGGTGACTTTATTTGTCAATTAAGAGATTCTGTCTCACAAACAATTAACATTAGGGTTCAGCAATCTTATACTCAATATAATTATTATCTTCTTTTTAATAATTATTTAAACGAAGATTGTCAAGTAAAATTGCAAGCTGAGCTTCAAGGGGAGGAGAACTCTTTTTTATGGCCAAGTATTTTTTTTAAAATTTTTTATCAAGAGCAAAACTTATTTGACGCTAATTTTTCTGATTTATTTTTCAAAAAAGTGAATCTTTTTAATTTAAATGGAAAAAGTTCCAAATTACATCGACTAGAATTTTATTTGGGAGAATTAAAAGAGGATTTTCAATTGAATTTTGATTTAAATTTTTACCTAAGTTGTCAAGAAGGAGTAAATAATCAGCCAAAAAACACAGAAGTTTTAGGATCAAAAACCACATATAAAGAAATTAGCCCTGTTCAGCCGACTGTGGAAAATAGAAGAGCAATTTTGAAACAAAGGCTTTTTCTTTCATTAATTTTATTTGCTTTTTTAATTTTATTGTTTTTAATTTTATTATTTTATCGATCAAAGTTTATTAAAGCCAAAAAGTATAAATTAGCTCAAAGAAAGGAAAATCTATGAGCAAAAATAAAAAATTAAAAAAATGGGCCTTAGGCTTGCTGCTGACAGGCGCTTTATTTTTTGGAGCCTTGCAGCTTTCTAAAGCGTTATTTTCTGATATGGAGACTCTTAAAGATAATATTGCTGGAGCGGCTAGTGTTAATTTAAAATTAGGTGGTCAAGACCCTACGCAGGTTAGTTTTAGCATCCCCAACTTAATTCCGGGTGAAATTGTTAGGTCAAAGGTCGGTGTTACTGATAGTGGTACTGGAGCTGATTATAACGAAAATTTATATATTGGGTTAGTGGTGACCGATAGTGATGAGGGAGTTAACACAGAGGCAGAAACCGACACTGAGGGTGATGGAGAGTTGGCTGAATGTTTAATGATGAGGGTTAGCTATCTAGATTTAAACAACGAGGAGGTTGAGGTTCAGCCCTTCACCAGTTTTCCTCAGCTAGAAGGCATGTTTATTGATGAGCAAAATTTTTCTTCTTTAGATGATCTTTTGCAGATTACAACTGTTAATTTAGATTTTGATTTTAGCGCTGACGCTTGTGGCAATGAAGCTATGGGTGACACAGTTACCTTCGATCTAAATTTCTATTATGAACAGTAAGATGATGGCGAGTCGAGCAGTGCTTGCTTGACTCGCCAATCTTTGTCATAATGTTTAAACCATATGCCTAGGGTTAGAAAAAAATATTCAGCCAAGTCTCGCTATCGTCCAAAAAAGAAGATAAGTTTTAAAGATTATTTAAATAATTTATTTTTACCTGGAAAAAAGAATCGCTATCGTCCACAATTGCTTCATCCTGAAACACTAATGGTTCTGTCTTTTGTGGTTTTAGGGGGATTTTCCTTGTTTAATGCTATTCGTTTTTTTCCAAGTTTAGCTGATAAAATTTTGGGTTTTGCTAGCAATATTGATGTTAATCGGGTGTTGGTAGCTACCAATGAAGAAAGAGCCAGATTGGGCTTAGAGCCCTTACAAATTAATGAAAAACTTAATCAAGCAGCGCTAGCCAAAGCACAGCACATGTTCAGTGAACAATATTGGGCTCATAGTTCTCCAGAGGGAGTTCAGCCTTGGAATTTTATCAAAAATGCTGGTTATGTTTATAAATATGCGGGGGAAAATTTAGCTAGAGATTTTGATAGTACTGGAGAAATGATGGTAGCCTGGATGAATTCTCCAACTCACAAAGAGAACGTTATTAACCCTAATTTTACTCAAATTGGTTTAGCTGTGGTGAACGGCACTCTTAGTGGTTTCAATACAACTTTGGTGGTGCAAATGTTTGCTGCTCCAGGGGCGGTCGAATTTAAGCAGAGTGCTAGTAAAGAATCTTACACCTTACCAGCTCCAGCTGATAGTTCTGTGGGAGAAATACCTACGGAAAATATTGAAATAGATGTTGTTGAATCGGATTTGGCTAAAGTGGGAGAGTTGGGAATGGTTGAAGGAGAAAGATCTGTTAGTGGTCGAATTTTATTTTCGCCAATTTATTTAACCAAAACCTTTTTCTTATTGGTGGTGGTGCTAATTATTTTAACTTTAATTTATGATGCTTTTATTTCAAAAAATCGTCGTTATCAAAGAGTTGTTGGACAAAATTTTGCTCACATCATGCTTTTTTTAACAGTTGGCTTTTTATTAATTTTATTTAGAGGGGGAACAATTATTCCTTAGCACATGCCAAAACTGCTCAAAAAACACCGTCTCGCGTTTCTGATTCTTTTTCTAGCACTAGCCGTTTTTGCTTTCTTTTTTTCTCGTTTTTGGCCAAACAAAATGCTACAACGGTATTTGGCTGTAGGAATGGGCACTTTTTATTTTTTTTGGGGTTTAATTACTCATGTAAAAAGTACTAAAATTACAAGTGATATTGTTTTTGAATATTTAGCCATGTCAATGTTGGCTGTTTTATTGCTCATCTTAATTACTCTTTAATAATTTTATGTTAAGATGCTGAAAATTAATAAAAGAGAGGTCAAATGTCAAAAAAGAACATGAAAGGTATAATTTTAGCTGGCGGAAGTGGCACTCGTTTATTACCCTTAACTAAGGTTACTAGCAAGCAATTATTACCCATTTACGATCGACCAATGATTCATTATCCACTTGAAACCTTACGTAAAGCAGGCATTATTGATATTTTGTTTATAGTAGCGCCTGATCATGCTGGAGATTTTTTAAAATACTTGGGAAGTGGCAAAGAGTTTAATTGCCATTTTTCTTATGAAATTCAAGATAAGGCTCAGGGGATAGCTCAAGCTTTTCAAATTGGTGAGGATTTTATTGCTGATGACAATGTTACTTTAATTTTGGGAGATAATTTATTTGAAGATGATTTTACTCAGGCAATTCAGAGTTTTGAAAGTGGTGGAAGAATTTTTGCCAAAAAAGTTAGTGATCCAGAGAGATTTGGGGTAGTGGAATTTGATCAGGACAATCGAGCTACTTCTATTGAAGAAAAGCCTGGTCATCCTAAATCTGACTATTGTGTTACGGGACTCTACATTTATGATGATACAGTTGTCGATAAAGTTAGAAAACTAGACTTTTCCGATCGAGGTGAATTAGAGATCACTGACTTGAACAATTTGTATTTAAACGAAGGAACTTTAGATGTTGCTTTTGTAAAAGGAGCTTGGTTTGATACTGGTACTTTTGAGTCAATGTTTGCGGCTACAGAATTTGCAAGAGAAAAAAGTTTTAAAAATAAATGATAGACAAAAATAAATGAAAAATAAAAAAAACTTAAGACCTTTATTTTTAATTAGCCTGTTTGTGCTTTCGTTTTTATTTAGCATCCTTTTATTAGGCGTTACTTTAGTTAAGGCTGAAGAGCCGGCCGTTAAAACAGATTTGATTTGGCAAAAGGAGCGATTAGAAGAAGATATCGCTAAGACTCGGCAAAACTATAGTCAAAGTTTAGAAGATTACCGCAATCAAGAACGATTTTACATTATTGCCTACGATCAGCATGTTTCTTTAAAAACATTAGCTAGTTTAGAAGATCTTGTTATTAAAACCAAAGCAGTTTCTCTAAGTCGTGATCAAGCACTGATTAATTATTTAGAATTATTAAAATTAAATCTTTATGCTAGTGAAGGAGTGGAGCTATTGCTTAAAAATCAATATTTAGGTCTTTTAGAGGAAAAAATTAATGGTCTAAAAAAACATCGTCAAGAACTGGAAGGTAAAAATAGTCAAAAAGAAGTTCAATCTAGCTTAGATGATTTTGTTCAATATACAGATTTAGATAAAATTAGCGAGCAGGTTTTAGCCCTATTAGCTCTTTCTCGTTTACAGCGGATTTATGACCTAGCCTTGCCATTAAAGAAAGACATTGATAAGTTGTTGGATGTGGGAGAAAGTAGCGCTTTAAGTGCCCTATTAAGAGCCTCAGAAGAAACTGATAAAACCTTAAGCCAAGCGCAAAACAATCTTAATTTATTATGGGAAAAATCTAAAAGAGCTAATTCGTTAGAAAGCATTTATCGCAATTTGACCAAAGAATTAAATCCCGTCTACATTAATTTATCTCAATCTTTGGCTTACTTAGAAGAATTAATGGATTTTAAATAATATATGGCTAGAAAAAACTTATTTGATCAAGACCAAACCGTTTTTGTTGATCAGGCTCCACTGTGGCAAAAGGCTTCTCAAGATAAAATTGATTTAAAAAGCAATTTAACTAGAAATAAAAATTTAAAACCATTTTATTTTTTGATGGCAGGAATATTTTTAATTTTTGCTTTTTATATCATAATAGTTTTTCTTCCAAAGAGAGAAAAAAGAGTAGTCTTGGTCGAGCCAGAAGTAGATGAAGAAATACTAGAAGCTCATCCATTAGAGCAAAGAATTAATTTTCTTAAAGAAGATTTAAAAGCTGCAGATCCCACTCGTCAGACTTTAGCTTTTCCCAATATTAATTTCGAAATCAGTTTTCCTTAAAATTTGTTACAATTTACTTAATATGTTAATTGATTTATCAAGCTACCACCTGCGTTTTACTAAAGCCCTTGAGCATCTAAAAAAAGAATTTGATTCTTTACGAACCGGAAGAGCTTCGGCACAAATTCTAGATCCCGTTAGAGTTGAAGCCTATGGCAGTCAAATGTCACTAAACGAAGTGGCATCTATTGCTGTTCCTGACCCTCAATTAATTGTGATTAAACCCTGGGATAAGAGTTTATTGCCAATTATAGAAAAAGCCATTCAATCAGCTCAACTTAATCTTAATCCTATTGTTGATAAGGATTTAATTCGTGTGCCAATTCCAACATTGACCACTGAGCGAAGGCGGGAAATGGTAAAAATTTTATATCAACGCGCTGAAGAAGGTAGAGTAATGTTGAGACAAATTAGAGCAGATATCCGCAAAGATATAGAAAAACAAGAGGGTGAGGCTGGCGTGAGCGAAGATGACTTAAAAGCTAATTTTACTGAACTTGATGATTTAGTTAAGAAATATATAGAAGAAATTGAAGATTTAGTAAAGAGCAAAGAAGAAGAATTGTTAACTATTTAACTATGTACGAAACAATTGTTTTTTTATTAATTTTATCTTTTTTAGTCATCATTCATGAATTAGGCCATTATTTGCTGGCTCTTAAAAATAAAATTAGGGTTAAAGAATTTGGCTTAGGCTATCCACCTCGTATTTTAAAACTTTTTACATATCAAGGCACTGTTTTTTCTCTTAATGCTATTCCCTTTGGCGGCTTTGTTCAGCTCGAGGGTGAAAATGGACCTGAAGATGCTAAAAAGCCCATTGCAAATAAAAAACAAGAGGATGATGGGTGGGGTCCTTTTTTCAGCAAATCAATGTCAGCTCGTTTGCAAACTTTATTGGCTGGAGTATTTTTTAATTTTGTGTTTGGTATTCTTGCTTTTGGCATAATTTTTACTCAAATGGGTATTCCTCAAGATTTATCTAATCAAGCTAGAATTCATGAGTTAAAAGAAAATTCGCCAGCTTTTAGTGCTGAAATGAAGGAAAACACTAATATAGTAGGTTTTTATAGTGAATACGATAAAGAATGGGTAGTAATTAGCAGTATTACTGAAGTGCAAGATTATGTTGATGGACATTTGGGTGAAGAAGTTATCGTTAAAACTACCGAGCCTTGTCAATCAACAATTTGTCCAGAGAGCTATGAGGAGTTTCAGGTATATTTAAGAAAAGAGACAGAAAGATCAGAATCTGAAGGAGCGATGGGAGTACTTTTTACCACAGTTGTTTATGAGCATTACCCATGGTATTTAGCGATAATTAAAGGTTCTATTTATGGTTTTAGAGAGGCTCTAATGCTAGGCGTATTGATTCTAAAGGCCTTGGGCACTCTAGTTGTTGACTTAATTAATGGTCGATCAATAGCTATGGACGTTGCTGGACCAGTTGGCATCATTCACCAGGCGCAAACTTATGGATTTTTTGATG